>CALBIE010000442.1 GCA_937893495.1 uncultured Verrucomicrobiales bacterium
CCATAACGATCCGGGTAGCTGAGCATCAGTTGAAACATTGCGATCGCTTCTTTCCCCAAATCCTTACTCTCCCCGGCTCGCTTCTCAATACTCCCAAATACTTCATCAACCGTCTCATTGGAATTGTCACGGCGAATGCAGGAACGCAACAAACTATTGAGTTGCGGATCAGTTGGCGGCGCGCCCCGGCGGGTCACGGCCGGTGTTTTACCGTCTTCTGCTTTCTTTGGCGCCGCGCCCTGAGTCGATCGTTCACCGCCCGCCGTCGCATTTCCGCGCTGCATCGTTTTTCCTTTCTTCGCCGGAGTGCCGCGCATGTTGTTGCGACCCGGATAACCTTGCGAGTTTGCGTGCTCCTGGGATGCCAGTTTTTGGGCACGATACAAATCGACTGCCTGACGAGCAGCCAGTTCACGCAAAGTTGCTTCATCCTTGGGCAAATTGGTTTTGGCGATGGCCCGCAACTCGGCCGGGGTCGTCGGAATATCGCCAACGGCGCTTTCAAGCGATTCGCGGATTCGCTCCATATCGTGAAGGCCGGTATCTGTAAAACCGAATGACTTCGTGACCTTTGCTTTGCTGACCACGACGAGCGACAATGTGCAACGTCGATTAAGCGCGAGATTTCCGGGACCATCGAGACCGTCCAGACTGAGCACCATCGGGTAGCGCAGGCGCAGAGACCCGTTCACCCGCTTCATCTGTTCTTCGGAGGCAGTTCGGTCATCTGAAAGCATCACAACGAATCCTTTAAATCCGAATAATTGCAGTTCGGTGAACAGATTGTTGACTCCGCGAATGACCGGTGCGGAATTGCGATTGAGGACGTGAATAAACAGAAATGCCCCAGGTCGATCACCGACTTCTTTCGCCGCATCAAACTCCTCGCGCCCCGCATAGGGACCGGAATTGGCGTAGCACTTGACGGCGGTGAGTTTCGTGCCCGCAGGCGGGCCGGATACAAGGTCCTCAGCCGCGGGTGCAGCGCAGGTCGTCAGGGAGAGAAGGCAGGCGATCAAATGCGATGATTTCATATTTCGAGGCAGGCGCCGATCTGATTGATATTGAGTTCTTCGATGTCATCATTTTTTATCAGCAACTTAAGCGAAGGGAAGGAAATTCACGGGCAACCGGGCGCACTCGTGCGGATTCCCTCCGTGGTAGTGCTGAATTCAGTCCGCAGAGGCGTAGAAACAGAGAAATGTTCCGAATATTAAGGGCCGCAGTTGCAGGCGGACGCTTCTGCGGCCTCAAGGCCGCGCTCCCGGTTTCAGGGCACAATCACACTCTTCGCGGATAGCCAGTCCGCAGTCGTTTGCAGGGCTTCATTCGCCTCTTCAAGTTTAAAACGATGCGTCACCATTTCGTGAAACGGGAATCGCTCACGATTGGCGGCGAGAAAGTCGATCGTGCTCTTCAAGTGTCGCGGTTCGCTCGACCAGGAACCGAACACCTGAAGTTGCTTGCGGGTGACTACGTGTGGATTCCATTCCACCGGCCCGGCATCGCAGTAGTGGCCGAGAATCAAGTACTTCCCACCATCGCGGCACATCTCCATCCCTTCCCCGATTGCCACCGGTCGCCCGACGCACTCCAGCACCACATCCGCGCCGTACCCGCCGGTCAAATCGCGAACGGCATCAATTCTGTCCTTTGGTTTATCCAATTCTGACAAATCCAACACGTAGTCGGCTCCGAATCGTTTGGCCATTTCGAGTCGATGAGTCGGCGCACCAATGACGATGATCTTTGAGGCACCGGCATCCCGCGCAACCGCCAAAGCCGCGATACCGACGGGTCCAGCGCCTTGCACCACTACCAGGTCGCCCTCGGCAATTCCCGTGCGTTCCACACCATGTATCGCGGTGATTAAAGCACACCCGGCGCCAATGACGGATTCGGTGGGCAGCTCGTCCGGAAGTTTAAACACGGTAGTGCCCTCGCGCAGATAATGGACTTCAGCATAGCCGCCCAGGAAATGCGGAGCCTGGTCACACGGGTATCCAATCCCGTACGCACGTCGCTCAGGGCAACGGGTCGGCACATGCTTTTCGGCACAATAAAAACAGCGTCCGCACGAAACAGCAGAGTTCCATGTAATGCGATCTCCGGGTGCGAGCGATTGACCGGTCCAGTCCGTGGCTATATCGAGCCCCGCAGTATTTATTCTGCCGACTGTTTCATGGCCAAGAATGACGGGAAGTTGAATCGGCAATTCGCCTCTCCAGAGATGCACATCGGTGCCACAGATTCCGGCCATCTCCGTGGTGACCAGCATCGCACCCGGCTCCAACTTGTCCGGGAGCGGATACTGGCCAACTTCGAGGGGCTCATTAAATTTTTTGAGAATCGCGGCTTTGGCAGTGGGCATGTTGGAATTCTTGTTCGAACCGCTCGAAAAGCAAAGATTGATTTCGATTAACGAACTCCGTCGGGCGTATCCAGATAAAGCCCCAAAACTTCCAATTCAAAATGCGGAACTCAGAGAAACCAAGATGCGCGAGGCGGCCGGTGCGGCGAACCCGAAGGGTTCAAAGAATCGGTAGGCGGGGTAAGCGAAGCACCACCCCGGGTACGGCGTTCACAGAGCATCGATCCCGAAGGGATCGCAGAACCCATCGAGCCATTTTTCTGGCACCCCGTCCGGGGGGCGGATGAATAACGGCGATTACCCCGGGGTGGCGCTTCGTATCCCCAGGGCTACCCTTCAGGTTCTCGAAGGTGCTGCTTTAAGCCAGCAATGCTTCCGCATCATAGACTCCACCCGACCCTGCCCATTACTGTTCCCATGGTCTGATCTCACTCTCCCGCTTGAGTGCGAATCGGATGCGTATATGCGTGTGGGCACGTGGTTAATCGCCTTGACGGGGCAACGCCCCACTGATACATCCGGCTGGTGTTTAGGGGTCAGAGTTTCAGGAATAATATTTTACTGGCAGGGAATTCAACATGTCTTTGGTCAACCTCTGAAACGCGGAGCCCGCTCGTCCTGGAGGTGGGTGATTCACGAATTGGGGGACCTTTTCAGGCGGATTCTCTGTGCCCTCCGCCCCGAAGCACCGCCGCTGTGCTCCTTCATGGTGTCGGCTATTCGAGCCCCCTATTTCTGCCCCTTGTGAATCCGGCCTGCAAAAAGTTTTCCATTCCACTTTGCGAGGCGGATACATCCGTTCAAAGACTATGAAATCACGACCAAAACATCAGTTGAACTTGGCTGCGTGCTGCGTGGCCGTTCTCAAACTTTCTCTCGGTGCAACCATCCTCATTGGCGGCGCGATCACCGCCAATGGAGCAACCCCGACGCAGGCGCTTGAGGCCTACCTGAAGGCTTCCAACACCGGGCAGAATGACAGCTTTGGCTATTCGGTGGCCATCTCTGGCAACACGGCGGTCGTCGGAGCACCTAGCGAAGACAGCAACGCGACGGGTGTCAACGGCGATGGCTCGGACAATTCCGCCTCCGCGTCCGGAGCCGCCTACGTGTTTGTGCGCAACGGGACCACCTGGACGCAGCAGGCCTACCTCAAGGCCGCCAACTCCGGTTCCGGTGACACCTTTGGCTCTTCGGTGGCCCTCTCCGGGGACACGGCGATCGTCGGGGCACCTGGTGAAGACAGCACCGCGACGGGCGTCAACGGCGATGGTTCGAACAATTCCGAATCCTACTCTGGAGCGGCCTACGTGTTTGTGCGCAACGGGACCACTTGGACGCAACAGGCCTACCTCAAGGCTGCCAACTCCGATGCCTTTGACTCTTTCGGCATTTCGGTGGCCATCGCCGGGGACACGGCTGTCATTGGGGCAGTTGGAGAAGCCAGCCCCACACCGGGAGTCAACGTCGCTGGCTCGAACAATTCTGCCTCCGGCTCCGGAGCGGTGTATGTGTTTGTCCGCAACGGGATCACTTGGACGCAGCAGGCCTACCTCAAGGCTTCCAACACCGGTTCCGGTGACAACTTCGGCTCTTCGGTGGCCCTCGCCGGGGACACGGCGGTCGTCGGGGCACGTTATGAATCCAGCAACGCGACGGGTGTCAACGGCGATGGCTCGAACAATTCCGCCTCCGCGTCCGGAGCCGCCTACGTGTTTGTGCGCAACGGGACCAC
>CALBIE010000443.1 GCA_937893495.1 uncultured Verrucomicrobiales bacterium
TCTTCGAGCTACGGCGGACAAGTCGGGCACCCTCTCCCCCACCGGGGGAGAGGGACGGGGTGAGGGGGATTCCGCGTTCACGGACACAACTCGCAACCATTCGCGGACAACGGGATCTCTCCCTGCCGCCGCAATCGCCGTGACAGACAAACTCGTCGCCCAGAATTTCATCCGTCAACGAAGCTGGTATCGCTGGATCATGCACCTGTGCCTCTCCGGCGGATGCACGCTGGCGTTCGCGATCACGTTTCCGCTCGTCTTCGGATGGGTGCACTTCGCGCCGCTCGCCGCGAACGCCGAAGTCTATCAGGTGAAGGTGCTTGGTTTCGCGGTGGACGAGTTCGCCATCCACAGTGTGAAGGGATTCGTCATGTTCAACATGCTGAACATCGCGGCGGTGATTGTGATGATTGGGCTGGTCATGGCAGCCATTCGGCGCTTCACCGACGCGGGTGAGCGCGCCACCCAGAAGTTCTTTGAGGACATCCTGCCGCTGTTGCTAATCTTTGCGGTCACCGCTACCGGACTCGGATTGACCGTCAGCTACAAACTGCTCGTCGGTGCCGGGCATCACATTCTCGTTGTGGTGCATCTCTTCAGCGTTCTCGCGCTGCTGTTCTACATTCCATTCGGAAAACTGTTTCACATGTTCCAGCGCATCTGCTCGCTCTGCGTCGTGCTTTACAAGAAGGCGGGCGACGCCGGGCCGCAGGCGTTTTGTGTTCGGTGCGGCGACGATTTCACCTCGGCCATGCACGTTGCGGACATGAAGGACGTGCTCGATCAACTCGGGTTCAACTACCGCTTTGCCACGCCGCATGGCGAGGTGCACTACCAGGACATCTGCCCCGCGTGCCGACGACGGTTGGTGGCGTTGAACCAAGGCGCGGCGATAGGACGATGAACCAGGAAACTCCCAACTCCAGATTCCAAGCCTCAAAGAAGCTTCAAATTCCAGGCTTCAATCGGGTGGACTGCAGTTCAAGTCGACGCGCATTCGGGCAATGCCCTGGGAGCGCCGCGTTTACGCCGCAGAGACTTCTGTCTGCAAACATCGTCACCAGTATTGGGGAGATTTCTGCACAGCAACGCCGCTGCGGACTGAAGTCCGCGCTCCCGTGGCGGGGTGCTCCTGCTGCATCGTTCGGGATGAACGCCCAAAATTGGAATTTGAATCTTGGTGCCTATCTGGAGTTTGAGGCTTGGAGCTTGGAATTTTCAGCTCCGCGATCCGAGCACTGTGCACTGACAACTGATTACTGATCCCCACCCCGTGGCCACACTCACTCTCAAAACCGAAGAAGACTACATCGAGCGTTTCGGCCCGACGCTCAACTACACGCCTGTCGGCGGCTGGAATTCGCGCGAACCGGACAAGGTCGTCAAGACGCACTGCTGTTTCTGCGGCGTGCAATGCGGCATCCAGCTCAAGGTGAAGGACAACCGTGTCATTGGTTTCGAGCCGTGGGAAGAGTTCCCGGTGAACCAGGGCAAGCTCTGTCCGAAGGGCGTGAAGCGATACATGCAGAACGAACATCCGGATCGTTTGCTGGCGCCGCTGATTCGCGACGCCAACGGTTTCCGCGAAGGCACGTGGGACGAAACCTACTCCAAAACCGTGTCCGAGATCGGCCGCATCCAGGAGAAATACGGCAAGGACTCGTTCGCCTTTCTCGGCGGAGCTTCGATGACGAATGAGAAGGCGTATCTGAACGGCAAGTTCGCCCGCATCGCGTTGCAGACGAAGAACATCGATTACAACGGACGCCTCTGCATGGTCAGCGCCGGTGCGGCGAACAAGATGGCGTTCGGCATCGATCGCGCAGCCAATCCGTGGAGCGACATTCCGAAGACGGACGTCATCATCCTCGCCGGCACCAACCTCGCGGAATGTTTTCCCATTCTCACCGACTACGTCTGGAAGGCGCGCGACAACGGCGCGAAGATCATCGTCATCGATCCGCGCATCACGCCGATCGCGCGCACGGCCGATTTGTTCCTGCCGGTCCGGCCCGGCCGTGACAGCGCGCTCTGCCACGGCATTCTGCAGGTGATGGTGAAGAACGGCTGGATTGACGAAGACTTCATCGCCAATCACACCGAAGGTTGGGACAAGGTGAGAGCACTGGTTCAAAAGTACACGCCAGAATACACCGAGAAAATCACCGGCGTTCCGGCGAAGAGCATCATCCAATGCGCGGAGATGTGGGGGCCGGCGGACAAGTCGATGCTGCTGCACGCACGCGGGATCGAACATCATACCAAGGGGGTCGAAAACGTCCTCAGCTACATCAACCTGGTTCTCTCAACCGGCCGCATCGGCAAGGAAGGCTCCGGTTACGGCACCATCACCGGCCAGGGCAACGGACAGGGCGGCCGCGAACACGGCCAGCGTTGCAATCAACTTCCCGGCGGGCGCGACATCAACAATCCGGAGCATCGAAATCACATCGCCGATTTCTGGGGCATCGATGAAGCCGAACTTCCGGGCGAGGGATTGACCGCCTGCGAAATCATCGACGCCATCGAGCGCGGTGAGATCAAGGGACTGCTCTCCATCAGTTTCAATCCGCTGGTTTCCATTCCCGACACGGCCCGCACCCGGAAGGCGCTTGAGAGTCTTGAGTTCTATGGCGCTATCGACTTCTTTCTCAACGAGACGGCCCGCTACGCCGACGTGGTTCTGGCCGGTTCATTGCAGGAGGAGGATCACGGCACGGTCACCAATGGAGAGGGTCGCTGCATTCGACTGAGGCAGTCGGTCACGCCGCCAGGGAACGCCAAAGCCGACTGGGAAATCATCTGCGAATTGGGACGGCGGCTTGGCAAGGGGCGTCATTTCGGATTCAGCGACCCCAGCCAGATGTTCAAGGAACTGACCGCGGCGAGCAAGGGCGGTCCGATTGATTACAGCGGGATGACCTACGAGCGGATCGAGAATGAGCACGGGATTTTCTGGCCCTGCCCCGAACCCAATCATCCCGGCACGCCACGCCTGTTTGAGGGCGGCAGGTTCGGACACCCGAACGGCAAGGCGCGTTTTCACGCGTACGAATACCGGCCACCCGCGGAGGACGTTGATGGTGAGTATCCGATCTTCTTCACCACCGGCCGGGTCGTCTCGCAATACCTCAGCGGCACGCAGACACGTCGCATCGGCAGCCTGGTCGATCAATACCCCGAACCACTCTGCGAGATGCACCCCATCCTCGCCGGGCGACTCGGCATCCAGGATCGTGATATGGTCCGTGTCTCAACCCGTCGCGGCGACATCACGCTCGCTGCGCAGATTGTCAAAAGCATCCGGCCGGATACGGTTTTCATTCCCTATCATTGGGCTGGGAAAAAGGCCGCGAACCAAATCACGAATCGCGCGCTGGATCCGATTTCGAAGATCCCGGAGTTCAAGGTCTGCGCGTGCAAGGTGGAGAAAGTCCGGGCTCCAGAATTCAAATCGCCATGAATTTTCAGATTTCAACAGCCATAGAGCAGCAACGGAGCGTGGATTTCCATCGTAGCGCAGACTTCCAAGTCTGCTGTATCGCGGATTTCCAAATCCGCAGGGCTTCGGAGGACGGAAGACTCCCGAACATCCGTAAGCGCCGCCAAGCGCGGACGCTCTGCCGGCTTGGAAACCGGCGATACAGCAGGTTTGGAAACCTGGGCTACGGAACGCCGGAATCGCCCCTCGGTTTATCCGCCACGCCAGGCACTGCTCCAGCGCCAGTCTTCATCGCGCTCACACAGGCCGGCGAGAACGGGATTGCGCCGGACATAGCGGCGGATCCGCACCATTTCTTCGTCATCGCGAATCCAATGATCGAAGGATTCCGGTTGCCAAAAGGGTTCTTTCCCCATCCCGAGAATCTCCTTCGCGCGACGGGAGGTAAACTGCTTCCACGACTTCACGATTTCTCCCAGCAAAAAGCCGGGCATTGGCCAGACGACAACGTGCGTGTGGTTGGGCATCACGACCCACTCGATCAATCGATAGCGTTCTTCGTCGAAAAACCTGAACGCCGCGGCAACGAGTTGTGCAATATCCGATCGCCGCAGGTGACAGGCTCCCGCACCGGTATCGAGATAACGCTGAATTTTTCGCTGATGATTACGGTTGATCTCCTGGATGTTTGCGGAGTCGCTTGTCTTCGCGCCAGACTGCTCGACGGCGCGCAATCGCTCAGCCTTCTCGGATTCGAATCGCATCAGCACCTCTTTAGGCATCGAATCCGCCAATCGGAAAGTGACGAAGTAGTTCGCGCCCTCACGTTTGACGTGCGGCAAATACCCACGGGTATGAATGCCGGACCGAAGCTTGTTCGGAGTCACGGTTGGAACACCGTCCGCGCGCAGTTGAAACTTTGTCCGATCCAATCCGCGATTCAGTTCTTCATCTGGTTCCGGCTCCGCCATGCACGAACGATATCCCACCGTAGCGCAGACTTCCAAGTCTGCAGACTTGAGCGAAGCAAAAGGGATTGCCGAAGGCAAGGTCCACCGGACCGGAGGTGCCGGGCGCCGGAGCCAATCGCGGATTTCCAAATCCACGGGGCTTCGGAGGATCGAAGACGCACGGATATCCGAAAGTGTCGTAAAACGCGGAAGCTCTGCCGGCTTGGAAGCCGGCGATACAGCAGGTTTGGAAACCTGCGCTACGACCCGGCGACTTTTCGCCACCGTTTGAGTTTCACCGAAACTTTCGGATCATGACGAACTACGAATTCTTCATCGACCAGTCGCGGTGCATCGGCTGCCAGGCCTGCGTGCAGGCGTGCGGCGAATGCGACACGCATCGCGGCACTTCGATGATTCATTTCGAATACGTCCATCGCGAAACGGGCGTCCAGGCCGCGCCGGTGGTCTGCATGCATTGTGAGGATCCGACCTGCGCCAAGGTCTGCCCGGCTGACGCCATCAAGCAGGACGACGACGGCGTCGTCCTGAGCGCCGCGAAGCCGCGCTGCGTCTCATGTTCAAACTGCGTCATTGGCTGCCCGTTCGGCGTGCCGAAGATGCAGGTCAGCTTCGAGCTGATGATGAAATGCGACATGTGCTACGACCGCACCAGCGTCGGCAAGAAACCCATGTGCGCCACGGTCTGTCCGAGTGAGGCGCTCTATTACGGTCCGCGCGAGCACATCGAGAAGCATCGCCGTGAGAAGCCGGTCAACGAATTTCAATTCGGACAACAGACGGTCCGCACCAAGGTCAACATGATGACCGCGCCGGACCGTGAATCCATCGGCATTGATGTCGCGGATTACATGCCACTCGGTGAAATGGACTTTGACCCGATGTTCGAGGCACGCGACGGCGCACCGGACGCTGCGGAACTGGCGGTGTGGGAAGGGTGAAATGAAGCCACGGATGAACACGGATCAACACGGATGGGAAATCGGCCTTCGGGAAACTACGGCCGGTTTGAGGACTGCTGGTGGATGCAAGTCGCTTTCCCCCTCACCCCATCCCTCTCCCTCGGAGAGAGGGGGAGAGAATTCCCGCGGCGATTGCAACCAAACCTCATCGAACAGAATAAGGCGCCCGTCGCTTTTCCCTCTCCTCGGGGAGAGAATTCGCCGAAACAAAGTTTCGCGCCGTGAACCCCTGAACCGTAGCAGCCGACGTGAGGAGGCTCTAACCTCTTTTACCCAAGATTGCATGAGCCTCCTTACGTCGGCTGCTACCAGATTCGTGGGGAGGGTCAGAAGAAGGGAAACGCTCACCAACCCGCGATCCCCCTCCTTGGTAAGGCCGCAACAAACCGGTCCCTGCATCCGCGTGCATCTGCGTCCGTCTGCGATTTTCAAATCTGCTTTTTAACAATGGCTGCGAAACCCGATTTCCAAAACAGCTACCCGATCAAACAGTCGGAAGAGCACCGCGTGTCGCGGCGGCAGTTCGCGAAATTCTGCGGATGCTCAGCCATTGCGCTTGGGGCCGGTGTTCCAATCAAGCGAAGGCTTTCGGCGCTGCCGAAGGCGGAATCGAGCATCACGGTTGCAACGGCCGAGGAAGTCCCCGTCGGCGGTTACAAGTTGTTCAATTACCCCACGGCGGATCACCTTTGCATACTCATTCGGAGAACGGAAACCGTTTATGCCGCATTCAGCCAGAGCTGCACGCACCTGATGTGCCCCGTTCATTTCCGCGCGGAAACCAACCAGTTCGTCTGTCCGTGCCACGAGGGATTCTTCGACGCAACGGACGGGACCGTCATTGCCGGACCGCCGCGACGTTCGCTGCCGCAGTATTTTGTGAGCGTTGCGGGCAACAAGGTCATCGTCGTTCCCGAAATTATCAACGGCCCCGATACAGCGTCCTCGACACTCCATTCCCTGAACGAAACAAGACCGATCAGTTGATGCCCACGATACCTTCCATCCCCCCGAACGCACCATTCGACGCCCAACAGCGGGCGTGGCTGAACGGCTGGCTCGCCGGCCTCTTTTCCGATGCCGGCGATGCATCCAGTCCGGTGTCGAGCGGACCGACCGTTGAATTGAAGCCGCTGCTCATCATGTATGGCAGCCAGTCCGGCACGGCGGAAGGGATTGCCAAGGGCTTGGGCAAGGAATCCAAGGGAAAGGGTTTTGAGCCGAGCGTTTTGGAATTGAATGATTACAAGAGGGTCGGACTCGCAAAGGCAACCAGCGTGCTCATCATCACGAGCACCTGGGGCGAAGGAGACCCACCGGACAATGCGGTCGAGTTCTGGGATTTCATTCGCGCGGAGGAGGCGCCAAGGCTGGAGAATCTGCGCTACTCGGTGTTGGCACTCGGCGACACGAGTTACTCAGAGTTTTGCGGCGCGGGGAAAAATTTTGACGACCGGCTCGAACAACTCGGCGCCAAACGAATTCATCCGAGAATCGACTGCGATGTCGATTACGAGGAGGGCGCCGCGCAATGGACGGATGGCGTTTGGAAGGCGCTGCTGAATGGTTCGGCGACCAATGGCAATGGATCGCTCTCCGCCGGCGAGCCGCCGGCGGACGCACCCGAGCCGAGTGCGCTCCCCTTCTGCCGCAAGAATCCGTTTTCGGCGAAGCTCCTCACCAACCGCCGATTGAACAAGGATGGCTCCGCAAAAGACACCCGCCACTTTGAAATCAGCCTCGATGGTTCCGGTCTCGAATATCAGGTCGGCGACGCCCTCGGAGTCTTGCCGACGAATTGCGCTGAATTGGTGGAGGACCTAGTAAGGGCACTTGGCTGCACAGGCGATGAGATGGTTCCCGACCCCGACGGAAACGAAAAACCTTTGCGCGAGGCGTTGTTCCGGAGTAATGCGATCACGCACCTGTCCACGCAGTTCCTCCAGTCTTTCGCCGATAAGACTGATGATGCGGAGCTCAAATCGCTGCTTGAGAAGGACAACAAGGAGCGGCTCAACGAATGGATGTTTGGCCGCGAGATCATCGACGTCCTGTTGGCTCATCCATCCGCGAAGTTTGAACCGGCTGAGTTTGTCGGGTTTCTCCGCAAACTTCAGCCGCGGCTCTATTCCATTTCATCGAGCCCCAAGGCGCATCCGGGCGAAATGCATCTGACCGTCGCCGCAGTTCGCTACGAGACTCATGGCCGTGTACGCAAGGGGGTTTGTTCCACGTTCCTCGCGGATCGGGTGGACCTTGGCGAAACTCCGCTACCGGTATTTGTTCAATCCTCGCATGGTTTCAAGCCGCCGACCGATGGCGATCTGCCGATGATCATGGTCGGTCCCGGAACGGGCATCGCGCCGTTCCGCGCCTTCCTCGAAGAACGAAAGGCCACGGGTGCCAAAGGCAAAAACTGGCTTTTCTTCGGTGACCAACGCGCCGAATTCGATTTTTTGTATCGTGACGAACTCGAAGCCTTTCAGTCCGAGGGAATCCTGCAACGGCTCGACCTCGCATTCTCCCGTGACCAGGCCGAAAAGGTCTATGTCCAGAACCGGATGGAGGAACACGCCGCCGAGTTGTGGAAGTGGCTCGAAGAAGGTGCCCACTTTTACGTATGCGGCGACGCGACGCGAATGGCGAAGGACGTGGATCGCGCGTTGCACCGCGCCATCGAGACGCAGGGCGGCCTGAGCGAGGACGCGGCAAAGGAATACGTGAAGCAACTCAAGACCGACAAGAGGTATCAACGCGATGTGTATTAGAGCGATGCCAGCACCTGAGAACGATACGGCGCAGCCGCATCGATGGGGAGCACAGCCGGCCCGGCTGATGGCCAGTCCGGCTTCGGACCCGGCGGCTCGCCGGAAAGTTTTGGGTTCGCGCATATCCTTCGTCGATCCGGAACGCATCAGCAATCCGCACGCCCCGATCTTTTTGGCGGGCCGCCAAAAAGGACACGCGGGCCGCGTCCGCTCCCCTTCTCGTTTCACCGTCGCGCGTCACACAACCATTCGCAAATTCGCCCAGACCAACACGCTGAAGCGTGAACTCCAACGTTTTTTATGAGTACAGCAGCATTGCCATTCCAGGAAATCGCGGGAAAGAAGCTGAATGACGAACAGACGTCCTACCTGCATGGGCTGTTCGCGGGCCTCGCCAACCGGGGTTTCAAGTTCAGCGACGTGCAGGCCGACCCGACCGCCGCGCCGCAACCGGCCGACGAAGATTTGATCTTCGAAGAACGCGTGAAGCGCGACCTGCATCCGTTGGATGCCTGGGAGTCATTCATCGAAGACGCCGCCGACAATCGCGCACCCGCCAAGGAAAACGTCTTTCGCTACAAATGGAACGGCCTGTTCTTTCTCGCGCCCTCGCACGACGCGTTCATGTGCCGGCTGCGAATCCCCGGTGGGCAGGTGAAGTCATTCCAGCTTCGCGAGCTGGCAAAGACTTCCAGTGATCTGACCACCGGTTACGTGCAGATCACCACGCGCGCCAACTTTCAACTGCGCAACATCGAGCCGAAGAACGCGCCTGCGCTGTTGAGCCGCATCCAGGCCATCGGCCTGACGAGTCGAGGGTCCGGTGCGGATAACATCCGCAACATCACCTGCTCGCCCACCGCCGGATTTGATCCGCATGAACTCATCGACACGTTGCCGCTCGCGCAGGAACTCGGGCAATACATCATCAACCACCGCGAGTTCTACAATCTGCCGCGCAAGTTCAACATCGCCTTCGACGGCGGTGGTCTGATCAGTTCGGTCGAGGACACCAACGACATCGGCTTGCGGGCCGTGAAGGTGGACAAAGCGACAGACGCCATTCCGGGAGGCATCTACTTCCGCGTCGCATTGGGTGGTGCCACCGGTCACAAGGCGTTTGCCCGCGACGCGAACGTTCTGATAAAGCCGGGCGAAGTCCTCAAGGTCACCGCGGCGCTCGTGCGCGTGTTTATCGCCAACGGCAACCGAGGCAATCGAAAGAAAGCGCGGCTAAAACATCTGCTTGAGGAATGGACCATCCCGCAATACATCGAGGCCACCGAGAAACTGCTCGGTTACCAACTCCTGAAAGCGCCGCTCGACGAATACGGCGAATCGGAATTGGAAGTCAAGGTGCTGCGGACGGATGTCCCCCATTCGCATGTCGGCGTATTCGCGCAGAAGCAACCCGGGTTGAACTACATCGGAGTCGGCATTCCCGTCGGACAGATCACGCAGAAGCAGATGAACCGCATCGCGGACCTTGCGGACAACTACGGTTCCGGCGAAGTCCGCCTGACCGTTTGGCAAAACCTTGTCATCCCAAACATCCCGGACGCCTATGTGGCGACCATGAAGAAGGCGATTGTAAAAATGGGGCTGCAGTGGGAGCAATCCCACGTGCGCAGCGGTTTCGTCGCGTGCACCGGCAACAGCTACTGCAAGTTCGCCGCTTCAAACACCAAGGGCCACGCGCTCGAGCTGATGAACCACCTCGACAAGCGTGTGCAGCTTGACCAGCCGATCAATGTGCACCTGACCGGTTGCCCGCATTCCTGTGCGCAGCATTACATGGGCGACATCGGACTGCTCGGCGCGAAGGTCAAGGTCGCGGGCGAATCCGTTGAGGGATACCATGTCTTCGTTGGCGGTGGCTTTGGCAAGAATCAGAAGGTGGGCCGTCAGGTTTTCCAGGGGCTTTCGTTCGACGATGTGAAGGTGACATTGGAGAAGGTTTTCAAATCGTATCTGAAACACCGTCAGAACGGTGAATCGTTCCAAGCGTTCACCAATCGCCACGAACTGGGTGAGTTGCAGGCGCTGTTCAGCAACGACGAATAATCGTGCCTGCCGGAATCCGGAAAAAGGGCTTGGCTGGAATCATTTATAGCGCGGATTGAAGGCGTCCTCCATAGTGCCGAGACTTTGGCGTACCAAATGACGCGCGACCGCGTCGTTATACTTCGGGCAGTCTGGATGGATTGCCGAAAGCCCGTGGGCACGCATTTCAAATTCCGATAAATCGTAGATGGTCTGCTCAATGATCGGCGCGTTGAACCACTCGACCTTCAGCAGCTCGCCGCTGACGACGCCCAGACCACCGTCGAAGTAATTGCCATCCGGCAGCCGCACCAGGATGTGGACGCAATCGCGCTTATCCGGGGTCATCACGAACACAAAGTTCAGCCACTGCCCGAAGCGCTCGGCCCAGCATTCGCGGAATACTTTCGCAAATCGTCCGCAAGGCCCGCAATTGACAAGTGGCGTCTTGCCGGCGACGCCAAACGCCTGATTGACCGCCCGGCTTAGCCCGTTCAATTCCGCGACAGAACGGGAATTCAGAGGAGCTTTCACCCGGGTCTGAGACATTCCCCGGCTTTTACGAATCGGCACAACAGTGAGTAGCCCAGCCAGGACAGCCACCAAACCACACAAAATCGAGCGCTTCAAAGAGTGCTCAATAAATGGCTTTCTCGGAATAGCTGTCACGCCCGACGACCGGGGTGCTAACCCGACTTGGCGGACTGGGGGATGGGAATGACCGAAATGGCTGGATTTCAC
>CALBIE010000444.1 GCA_937893495.1 uncultured Verrucomicrobiales bacterium
ACGGAGCGCCGGCTGGTAGCCGGCTTCTGACCTGACGACCCCGAAATCTGTTTTCCTATCGGGCGGTTTAAGCCGATTGCAAATCGGCGCTCCGCTGAAATGAGAATTGCTGAAAACAGGGTGTTGCAGATTGTGTTGGGTGGCGGGCGATGTTATCCCGTTGTCCGAAACGGGCCGCCGGCGCTGGCGTTGAGACTATGAAAAAGCGAATACTAATCCTGGCCGGAGTCGGGGCGGTCAGCATGGTGGTGACCATTGCGTTGATTCTGGCGGTCGAGGCCGATCACAATGACAAAATCAACGGCTTCTTTGACGCGCTCTGGTGGTGGGTGGTGACTTCGACCACCGTGGGATATGGCGACATCGTTCCGGTGACCCCGGTCGGACGCGTCGTCGCCATGTTCGCGATCCTTACCGGCTTTTATCTTTATACCAACTTCGTCGCCCTGGTGGCCGAGTCGGTGCATGAATTCACGGAGCGACACGCAAAGGGCCGCGTTCCGGTCACCATCAAGGGCCATATTCTCATCTGTGAATACACCGCGATGGCCGACGAATTGATCCAGGGACTCCCGTCGATCGACGAGTTGAAGGATGTTCCGGTGGTGGTCGCGACCGATTTGGTCGGGCAGAATCCTTATCCGCAACATTTGTACGTCTCCGGAGTGCCGATCAATCCGGCGGTGCTCAAGCAGGCGAATTGCGCGCACGCCAGTATGGTTTTCATCTTTGCCAACTTTCGCTTCGCCGATCCGGATGTGAAGACGCTTCATATCGCGTCGCGGGTTCGGGAACAGAATCCGGGTGCGGCCATTTTCGTCGAGATGGTGGATGATAACAGCGAATTGCTGAAGTTTGTTCCCGGCGGACTTATCGTCATTCCGAGCCGGCGCGTGATGGAGTACGTGCTCAAACATGTGCCGTTCAATCCGCTGGAATGGGTGGATGAGGAGAAGCGCAAGGAACTGGTCGAGATGGCGCGAGGATTCGGTCGGCGCAAGAAAGCGGCGCGTAATGGCGAATCGAAAACGGATGCGGCGAAGAATTCATAATTGGCTGCTGTTGATGTTGTTGCTGGTCGGCCAGTGTCCGGCCGCGCCAATTCTCAAGTTTGAAATTCGCGAGGCGGAAACGGGAGAGTTGACTGCGGCCCGTTTTTCCTTGCTGGTTAATGGCGTGCCGTTCGCGGCCGAACGCGTCAATCGAAACGCCTTCCGGTTCCTCTCCGTTCACGAATCCAAGCAGCAGGTATTTGTCGCGACCTATGCGCGGGGAACCGGTCGCGTGGAAGTGAATCTCCCCGCCGCGGCCAGTACGGTGGAGCTGCGTATTGCCAAGGGATTCGAATATCTGCCCGTGCAAAAGACATTCTCTTCCGACCAACTGGATGTGTCCCACACGGTTCGCCTTCAGCGGTGGACGAATTTGCCTGCCCGCGGCTGGGTGGCAGCCGATGCGCATTTGCACTATGACCGATTCAGTTCGCGAGCGAATCAACTCTGGTTCGAGATGATGAAGGGAGACGATTTGGCTTCCGCGCACTTCATGTTTCTCAAAGGGGGCAAGGTGCCCGGTGAATGGGCTCGGCAGTATGGTTACGGTCGCAAGGGCGAAGCCGTGGACGGGCAGCGGCTGATTACTGCCGGGATGGAATATCGCGACTCGGCGCAGGGACACATCAACCTGCTGGGGATGCCGGAGATCGTGCAACCGATCATGGCGGGCACGGGCGGCTTACCGAATTATCCGACGCTGAAATCCGTGCTGGAACGAGCGAGAAATCTCGGAGGACTGTCGGGTGTGGCGCATGGTGGATCATTGGGCGGCAAGGCGACCGTCATACTCGATGCGATTTTGGGCGCGCCGGATTTTATCGAGATCGGCAACTCGCATCTCTTCAGCCTGGAGAATTGGTATCGGTTGATGAATTGCGGGTTCATTTATCCGCCAGCGGCGGGAACGGATCTGCCGAATTATCCCGAGCGTGATTGGTGGCAACCCTTCCTCGGTGGTATGCGGATGTATGTCAAGGTGGGTGACGAACGCGGATTCAATTCGTTCAAGGAATCGGTGCGAGCGGGCCGGGTGTTTGTCAGCAGTGGACCGATCATTTCGCTGTCCGTAAATGGCCAGGAACCGGGTTCGAGAATTCGCCTGCCGGCCAAGGGCGGCGAGGTGCTGGTGGAAGCGGAACTGGCTTCACCGAGGGCACTGCATGCCTTTCAACTGATTCAGAATGGTGGATCGATTTCCACGCGAGTTGTCGCGACGACGAATGGGATCGTGAGTCGATGGAAGATCCGGCAACGCCTCCAGATCACCAATAGTTGCTGGTTGGCGGTGCGGGGCGAAGGAATTCCCATTATCTCGTTGAAGCGAGCGATGTTGCCCCCGGTTCCGTGGCATCGAAGTGATGAGGCTGCCCACACGGCCGCCGTCACAATTCAGGTCGGCGACCAACCGATCTGGTCAGGGGCCGATGCTCACCATCTAATGGCGGGACTGGAATTGCAGAAGAAGTTTTATGCAACTCAGGCTCGCTTTGAAAAACCTGAACATCGCGCGGAGATGCAGGATTTGTTCGAGAGTGCGATTGAACGATTACGGCGGAGAAAGGCTGAGTGAATGAGTAAAAACGGCTCGCGCGACGTTAAACCGATCCAATGAACCTGGTGGTGGAGGCAGAAAGGCACCTCCGGATTGGTCGTATTCAACCGGATACGGACACATTCGGGACAAAATTGGTGGGAAAAATAGAATTGCAAAAAGGGTGAAATAGGCGACTCTGTCTCTCGATAGGTCGCTGGTATTCAATCACATGCGAGTGAGTCGCTAACGGGTACCGGCGTTTTTTTGCATTCAAAAGCCAAAAATGGACATGCCTCTAATACGCGTCTTGCTCGTGTTCAGCACAATGGAAGTTGAGCTGGATTTGGAACTGCGGCAACGCCTGTCTTTCTTTTCGTCCAATGCCGTTTCGGCCCGCGGTGCTCCACCCGGGCGACGCTAGTCAATCCGTTGGCAACACCGAAATCTATTCACCTT
>CALBIE010000445.1 GCA_937893495.1 uncultured Verrucomicrobiales bacterium
GATTTCTGCGCTCGGCTCGAGGGTTTTGTCGCGTCGAGATCATCTGCCGCGCTGGAGGCACCAATTGATCCCGTGGAGGGTTTCGTTCCCTCGAGGTCAACTTCTTCGGGTTTTCTCGCAGCGTGTGCCCCCGGAGTTTGCCGGGTAAAGGTACATGCGGAGCAGCGTGCCCCCCCGGAATCGATGACTAAGGGCGCTGAGCATTTGGGACAGCGCAATTCCATGTGTGTTAAGCATTAACGGGATTATTTGAAAAGGAAAGACCTTCTCTTATCGTGTTTCCGGGCAGCTCATTTTGGTCACAAAGACTATTTTCTGGACAATTATGATCAGCGAGGCCTCACTTGAATTTTAGGAACCAACTGGAGATGATTGGGAACAAAAGATGGCAGATGGCGAGTTTGAAGCGACGGCTTGCTTTTATTATTGGGACTTCCTTGTTTGTGGTCGCTGGCGCTTGGTCGTGCCTGGCCAATCCCGCTAAAATCCTCTCCATCCAGGGGATCGCAACGTGGGACAAAGGAGGCACCGGAAGCTGGCAATCGGCCCGCGCCAGTCAGGTTCTATCCACCGGTGATAAAGTCCGTTCGGGCCCCAAAAGCCGGGTCATGATCCAGTTTTCCGACTTGAGCGTGAAGCGGTTATTTGCCGATTCTACGATGACCATTGATGCCCCGGCTGAGGGGTCCAAGGCGTCGTCATTTCAACTCGATGTTGGCAAGGTATTGTTCAAGAGCTGGGAGAAACCCCGGGACATCAAGTTTCGCACCAAAACCGTCTCGGGAACGATTCGGGGTACCGAGTTTCATCTTCGGGTGGACGCCAATGGCGAAACGCTCCTGACGCTCTTCGACGGGGCCGTGGATCTCGAGAATCAGTTTGGACAACTTTCCCTGACTTCGGGTGAAGAGGCAATTGTCGAGGTCGGTCAGCCCCCTCGGAAAACTCCGGCCATTTACGCGTGGAATGTCATCCAGTGGTGTCTCTATTACCCGGGCACCATCGATATCGACGAGTTACCCTTGACTGATGTCGAGCGCACACAACTTGCGGCGTCACTGGATCACTGGCGGGCAGGGGACTTGTTGAATGCGTTGGACACGTGGCCGGCTGCTAGAATACCGCAAAGCAACGCCGAAAAGATTTATTACGCCGCATTGCTGTTGAGTGTCGGCGGCGTGGAAGATGCGGTTGGTATTCTGGATGGCATTCCTGCTCCTGCGGGCGACCGAGTCGAGCGGCTTTCCAATGCGCTGCGAACTGTGATTGCTGCTGTCAAGTTCGAGAACCTTCCCGTTCCTGATTCGCCTCAGTTGGCCTCCGAGTTTCTCGCGCTATCCTATCTTTACCAGTCGCAGCGCAAGCTGGACGAAGCCTTGACCGCAGCCCGTGAAGCAATCGGTAAGTCTCCGGCTTTCGGTTATGCCCATGCGCGAGTGGCGGAACTGGAGTTCAGCTTTGGTCGTACCTCGTTGTCTCGGAACGCTTTGACACGTGCCATCGAATTATCGCCCCGCAATGCGCAGGCAGTCGCACTTCAGGGTTTTCTTCATGCCGCTAAAGGAAATTCAACCGATGCCACGGCTTCGTTCAATCAAGCTATCGAACTGGATGGTGCCCTGGGCAATGCCTGGCTGGGCCGGGGGCTGGTTCGTTTTCAACAGGGAAATGTCACGGAAGGTCTGGCTGACTTGAAAGCGACTGCTGCGCTGGAACCCAATCGGGCCCTGTTGAGATCCTACCTTGGCAAGGGGTTTGAAACCGACGGTGATCTGGATCATGCGTTGGAAGAATTGGGGATCGCCAAGAAACTGGATCCTGGCGATCCCACGGCATGGCTCTATTCGTCGCTCATTCGTCGGCAGGGCAATCGCATCAATCAATCCGTTCGCGACCTTGAGAAGTCCATCGCGCTCAATGACAACCGGGCGTTGTTTCGGAGCCGGATGCTGCTCGATCAGGACCGCGCGATTCGAGGTGCCAATCTGGCTTCCGTTTATCGTGATGCCAACATGACCGATATCGCCGTGCGAGAGGCGTCCAAGGCGGTTTCATCGGACTTCGGCAATCACTCCGCCCACCTGTTCCTGGCGAACAGTTATGCCGATCTCCAACAGGCGCGACAATCGGATCTTCGCTTTGAGACTCCGGCGTTGAATGAACTCCTGTTGGCCAACCTCCTGGCGCCTCCGGGTGCCGGTGTGTTGTCGCCCAGTATATCTCAGCAGGAATACTCGCGACTCTTCGAAAGCGATTACCAATCCATCTATTCCGACACCGAATACTTCAGCGCGGGCGATTGGTCGCAGACGGTTTCACTCTCCGGCGTTCAAGGGGGAACGGGATATTCTCTCGATTATTCCCGAAATGCCCAGACCGGGCAGCAACGCAACGGCGATCTTGAGCGCAATTCCTACTCCGCCCAGGTCAAGCAACGCCTGTCCGAGCGCGACAGTCTGTTTGTGCAGGCCATTTACGCCGAGACACGAACCGGCGACCTCACGCCGTATTACAATCCCGCCTCCGCCAAACCCAATCTGCGCCTGAAGGAGATTCAGCAACCGACCATCCTGGCGGGGTGGCATCGGCAGTGGACACCGGGCAATCACACCCTGTTGTTTCTTGGTCGGGTCCAGGATGACCTCAATTTTTCGGATCCCTTGTATCCACAATTGCTGCTCGGTCGCACCGGCGCGGGTGCAATTTTCGCAACCGGTAAGCCCGCGCCGCCATTCTCCACGTTGAACTATCGGACGGACTTCACCCTCTTCACCAGCGAACTGCTTCAGATCATCGATCTGGAGCCACACACCCTGATTGCCGGTGCGCGTTTTCAGGCGGGCGAGTTTGATACGGACAGCGCACTGGGTGCCTCCACTGCCGTCCTGCTGGGTGATGAAACCGGCGCGTTCTTTCCACCGTTTCCACCCGTGACCTTTGCCACTCCCGCAACCAATCAGGTTCAGTCGCCTTCTTTGAATCGCGTCAGCCTTTATGCCTACGACAAGTGGAAGCTTCTCGATAAGTTGCAGTTGAATCTGGGAGTCGCCTATGATCGGTTGGAGATACCCGATAACCACCTCATTCCGCCGGTGCTGCCTACGCAACGAGAACGTGAATCGGTGTCGCCGAAGGCGGGTTTTGTCTGGACGCCGCGAGATCGTTCCACGGTTCGCTTTGCCTATGCCCGCGCAATGGGGGGCGTCAGCTTCGATCAAAGCTTTCGATTGGAACCCTCCGAGGTGGCGGGCTTCAATCAATCCTTTCGCAGCATCATTCCCGAGTCGGTGGCCGGAACGACGGCCAATCCCGTTTACGACATCTACGGCGTGAGCTTCGAGCAGAAGCTCAGTAAGGGCACGTATCTGACCATCTCCGGAAACCTTCTGAACTCCGACGTCACGCGGCGCATCGGTTCGTTCAATCAGGTGTTGGGCGCGGCGACTCCTTCATCCGTTTTGGAACAGCTTCAATACGAGGAACGAAGTCTGTTGCTGACGTTGAACCAGTTGTTCGGGGACTATTGGCACGCTGGCGTTCGCTATGAGTGGAGTGATGCCAGCCTGCGCGATGATTTTCCCGAAATTCCCTCCACGGTTCTGGCGGCCGCCCACACGTTGCGGGAGGCGACGCTGCATCGCACGGGCCTGCATCTGGGAATTGCGCACCCCTCCGGATTTTTCGCGCGCATGGAGGCGGATTGGTATTTGCAGAGCAATCGTGGCTCCGGTGCCGCCGCCATTCCCGGTGACAGTTTCTGGCAGGGTAATCTGCACGCCGGTTGGCGGTTTCGCCGCCGCCGGGCGGAAATCCGTTTCAGCCTCCTGAATGTTGCGGACCGGGACTATCGGTTGAATCCCCTGAACTTCTATGCCGCGTTGCCTCGCGAACGCACATTTTCTGCCAGCTTGAAGCTGAATTTTTGATTCCTCGTTCCCGTATTTTCAGAGGCCTGAACTGCGTCGGATTGAAGCTTGCCGGATCGCGAATTGTGTGTACCATTTCGAACAATAGATGAGACATTGTGGGGATCACCATTGTTGTACGCGAAAGGACTGCCATGAATAGATTTGTTACCCTCCGTTTTATCGCAGCCGCCTGGCTGTTTTGCATTTGGCCGTCATCATTGCGGGCTCAATCGCCGCAAGATGACTGGCGTTGGGAAGGCAAGGAATTGCTGGGAAATTTTGGTTGCCTGTTGGTGGGTAAGGACGATCTGCTCTATGCAGGTGGCACAAATCAGATCGTCGTCTTGGATCGCAATCTCAATTTCGTTCGAGCCATCGCTGGAGTCGGCGCGCTTTTCGGGTTGGCTTGCGATTCGCAGACCAACATCTACGCATTGGAGCAAAACTCTATCAAGGTCTTCAATTCTACGGGTGCGTTAATTCGGCAATGGGGTTCGGCCGGAACAGAAAACGGTCAGTTCAATGTGACCGGTAATTTGGGTTCAATTCCTGTGGGCGGCGGGGGACAGCAATATGCCCGTGTATCCTCTGCGTTGGCAATCGGACAGAACGGTCAGGCCTATTTGGCCGACACGGGAAATAACCGGGTACAAGTCTTCGATTTGATTGGCAATCATCTGGCAACCTGGGCGCAATCCACCAACCTCAATGGAACAGTTGACCAATTGGCATCGATTGTGGTGATTCCTTCTGGCCGATTGATAACCGGATCGTATGAGACCCGTAATGGCCTATTTGGTGGCATCGAACTGAGTTCTCCTGTATTTCGAAATTTGTCATCCAACGGGACTGTAATTAGGCGCACACCTAATAACT
>CALBIE010000446.1 GCA_937893495.1 uncultured Verrucomicrobiales bacterium
GGTTTCTCGAAGGCCGGTTGCATCATGAAACTGTGACCGGCGCCTTCGTAAATCTTCAGGTCGAACTGCTGTCCGATGGCTTTCGCCTTGGCGACGAAATTCGTCTGGTAATGGTGGAGATGATCCCGCGTCCCAAACAGGATGAAGGTTGGCGGCAACGGCTCTTTGGTCAGAATTCGAGACGCGGACATCTTCATGGCGTCGGTCGCGGGATGCAGCAACTGCCAGTCGCGTTGGTTGAACAACTCGAGGATGGATTGAAACGCCTTGATTTCATCGGCCGGAATCTTCTTTTCCTCGCCAAGCGTCGCCGCCAGCTCGATCAGCTTTGCTCGATGATCCAGCGGTTGGGCGTATTCGTCGGTCGTGTTGACAATGAATCGAGGGAGCAAAGGGGTGAACGACGGCGCCTCGGTTTGGGTGCGATTGAGAAGCGCCGCGTTCTTCACAAACCAGATGTCGATCCCGTCAAACGCGGGGCAATAGAGGACGAGCGCGTTCGGACTCGGTGACACGTTCAGATTGTCTTGAGGATCCTCGAATGCCCGATTGAGATGCGATTGCAACGCGAGGTCACCGCCGCCGGAGGTGCCGGTTGCGACAATCTTGTTCGGATCGATGCCGAGCTTGGTAGCGTTCGCGCGGATGAATCGAATCGCGCTCTTCGTGTCGGCAACCTGATCGCGCGGTTTCGGTGATGCCGCTATCTCTTCGAGGCTCATGCCCGGCAGCTTTCCGGAATTCACCGGCGCGGTGTCCGGCTTGATGATCACCATGCCCCGCTTGCGGAAATGCTCCCGCTGATAAGGGATCTGACAACGGAATATTACCAGTGCCGCCCGTTTGTCCGTCGCCTTCCAATTGTCCGGATAATAGATGATCATTCTCCGACGCGGCTCCTGCTTGAAAACGAGGCTGCCGGTTTTGACTTTCGGATCGACGTTTTCGGCGGCAAGCGTTCCCAATCCTTGGGTAAGGAATGCGAACGCCAGAACTGGAGCGAGGCGAAGTCTGAACCAGGCCGTTGGTACGTGTGGAGCGCGGAATTCATTGCGCAGAAGTGTCCAATTGCAACCGGCCTTTCCGTTCTCGCCACCCATGCCGGACGCAGTCACCACCCCATGTCTGGAATCGACGGCTTGAAGCATTCGTGAACCCTTCGGCAAACCCAGGTTTCTGCGACATGAATGCCGCGCTCCGTCTGCATTGTCTCCAATTGGAATCTGCCGTGCCTGATTCATTCCGGCATTTAGAGCCAAAATATGATTGCTGGCAATCACCGTGCAGGATGACACTTGGATTTCATATCCAGGCAATGACGATTGAATTCCGAAGACGATGAGCAATACATCAACCGACGACGCGGCACGGCGCACCTATTGGGCCGAACAGATGGAACTCGGCTACGCGTTCGTCGAGAAACTGCTGGCCTATCCGGTGGAGGAATGCGGAGAGGGATTTGCATCAATTCCCGAAGCCGCGGAATCCGCCGGGGTGGAGATGTTGTTCTCGGGGTCCAAGATTGTGGGTGACCTGGACCGCGTATTTTTCATGCGCGAACGACTGGTCCCGGACGTGATCGCAATTGGCCGGGACATGAACCAACGCGGCTGGGTTTTGAAGATCGAGGAAGGTTATCGGTCGCGCGAGATGCAGACGCAACTCGTGCGCAAGCCCGAGGTGTTTGACGCCATCCTGCAGAAATGCATCTGGGAGAATGGCGGCGAGTTGCCGCCGACTGAACTGGTCTTCCGGCGCGCAATCGTGCTGGTGGCAAACATCCCGAAAATCGGGACGCACATGTCGGGGTCCGCCATCGACATCTCGGTGTTCAATCGCGATGACGGCAGCGAGGTCTGGCGCGGCAACGCCTACATTGAGATGAGCGAGCGCACTCCCATGCGTTCCCCGTTCATCGACGCGGCGGATTTGAAGAATCGACTCGAGATCACCGCGATGATGGAGGCGCATGGGTTCATGCATTTCCCGTTCGAGTTCTGGCACTTCAACAAGGGGGATGCCGGTGCGCACATTCTCACCAATCAGCCCGGTGCCGCCCGTTACGGTCCGGTGCATTGGGAACCGAAAACAAATTGCGTAACGCCCTACGACGACCCGATGAGCCCGCTGAATCCGATGGACGTAATTGAGAAGGAAATTGCGGCGGCAATGAAGCGCGCCGCCGGGAATTAGCCACGAATCGACACGGATTGAGATGGAGCGCATGGGTCGCTGGCCTGTGCTGCCGGGCGGCCCGCCCGGCGCGTCTGCATTTATTCCAAAAACGGACCCTCACGTCTGAACGAATACTGAAGGTGATGAACGGTAAACAGGTCACGATTCATACTGACGGTGGCTGCGTGGGCAATCCCGGCCCCGGCGGCTGGGCGGCTGTGCTGCGGTACGGCGAGCACGTTCGGGAGATTTCAGGCGGGGAACCGGCCACGACCAACAACCGCATGGAAATCCAGGCCGCCATCTCCGCTCTGGCCGCGCTCAAGGAACCTTGCGAAGTCGCCCTGCACACCGACTCGGAATATCTCCGCCAGGGCATTACGGAATGGTTGCCCCGCTGGAAAGCCAACGGCTGGCGCACGTCCAACCGAAAACCAGTCCGCAACGATGACCTCTGGCGGCAACTGGATGAGGTCACTGCGAAACACCGTATCACCTGGCTCTGGCTCAAGGGCCACGCCGGACACACGGACAATGAACGTTGTGATGTCCTCGCGGGAGCCGCGATTGCGAGCGTGCGCAAACAGTATCCAACCGAACAACTCGCCGCCCTTCGCGACCAATTCGTGGCCGACCGCGATCCCGCCCGCAGCCAGCGCGACCTGCTCTGAGTCGAAACTGATTTTAACCACCCAGGCACAAAGGACACGGAGAGGGTAACAAGGCGGAAGGCTTAAGGCTTAAAGCTGAAGGCTGACCGCCGACTCATTCGGCCACGGATTGAACGCGGACATTCACGGATGAACGATGATTGGAAACGGGGAGCACAGGCCGCCGGCCTGTTTCATCGGGCGGCTCGCCCGATGGTCTTCTTCGCCACAGAAGGCACAAGGAGTCACAAAGGCGAAAAACGGCAAGGGACGGAGGGCGAGGGACATGTGGCGGGAGCCAAGTCTGACGTCTGACCGCTGACCGCTTCCCCAAAACAACCTGGCTGATCGTCCATAGACCTTTGGCGCGATTCGGCATGATGGCAGTGTGCAAGCACCTATGAGTCATGCCAGCGCGTACCCGTGATCGTGTCCTCGCATCCCTTGGCCGCAATGTCCGTTGCTCGGGCTCACTGGCTGCCGTCACATTCAGCCACGGATGAACACGGAATTACACGGATGCCAGAATAGAACCACCAAGGCACGAAGTGCACAATGTTCAAAATGTAAGACAAAAAGTTTTTGACTTACCATTCTTCTGGTGTATCCATAACCCATGCCCGGCAAAGAACTGTTGGAAACCGTCACCTTCACGACGAAGGGACAGATCGTCATTCCCCGCCGCTTACGCCGGCAGTTTGAGATTGAGGAGGGGACAAAAGCTACCGTCGTGGCCACCGCCGATGGCATCCTGCTGAAACCGGTCACGGCGGCCCTGATACGGAAGGGGCGGGGCATTCTGAAGAAAGGGGCGAAGCCGTTCGCCGAGGAATGGGTGGCTCACAAAGCAACGGAACGCGGATTGGAGGGCGAATAGAATGGCTGGCACCGTGCTTGACAGTTACGCCCTGCTCGCGTACTTCCGGGATGAACCCGGAGCGGAAACAGTGGAAAAGCTGCTGGTAAAGGCAGCGCAGGGAAACAAACCGCTCCACATGACCGAGGTGAATTATGCGGAGGTCCGCTACATGACAATTCGCAAGGATGGCAAGGCGGCATGGGACAAGGCGGCTGAACTGCTGAAATCCCTCCCCATCGAATTCCGCGCGGCCGATCGCGCGGTGGCGGAATGCGCGGCCGATTTCAAGGTGAAACACCGCCTCAGCCTGGCCGACGCGTTCGCCGCCGCACTGGCGAAACTGAAGAAGGCCCAACTCGTTACCGGCGACCCCGAGTTCCGGGCGTTGGAGAAGGAGATTAAGATTAATTGGTCCAAATAAGGAATAGATATGGAGTGGCGATTTGATAAAATCACTCGGCAGACAACAAAAGTCGACCCTTCCCATTTGGAGTTCTTTCGAAGTGAAGCACTAGACGATCCGGTAAGCGCGTTGGTACGCGAAGACATTCAGAATCGGTTGGACGCAAAGCAAAAAGGGAACACAAATCCCGTGTTTGTTCGATACTGCCTAGTGAACGGGAATGATTCCGTCGACATGACAACTGCCAGTGAGTATTTGGCAGGATTGGAGCCTCATTTGAACTCGCCAGGAACTTTGGACGAACTTTTCTCAGAAAAGATTTCATTGGATGTGCCGATGCCATTCCTCGTCATAGAGGACTTCAACACCACGGGACTAAAGGGAGATGTACTACAGACGGCTGATTCACAAAACAATGCCGAAAGGAATGACTTCTACTGGTTTATCAGAAATGTTGGACGTACTGGCAAGAAGGCTGGGGATAGAGGTAGGTGGGGATTGGGAAAAATCGTGTATCCTGCGTCGTCCATGATCCGATCGTTTTTTGCGTACAGCGTGCGAGAGAAAGATCATGCCCATTCGCTTATTGGAAGATCCGTTTTCGCGATTCATGAAATCGAGCATTGCGAGTATCAGTCGGAAGGCATCGGCGTCCAAAACGTATAGGAGATTGAGGGCCAAGCAAAGGCGTATAGAA
>CALBIE010000447.1 GCA_937893495.1 uncultured Verrucomicrobiales bacterium
ATGTTTGTTACCAGAGCAATGCAAATATCGACAAGGAAGAAGCATCGAAAGAATCGGAAGCCATCCGTAACCATTTCAAAAAACTGCAACCCGGCGGACGCCGGTCGGGCGAATCCACTCTGATCACACAGAAGCCCCTCACAACAGTGGGTTCCGTTCCGCACGATGTCTTGAAAGCAAAGGCTCAGCGCGGTGATCTGGAGGCACAGAAGAAGCTGGGGGCGCTTTATCGGGAGGGCTCAGACAACATCAAGATAGATCTTACCGAAGCGATCAAGTGGCTGCGAATGGCGGCTGAACAAGGTGACGTTCAAAGTCACAACACCTTGGGGGCGATGTACGCTCGACGCAATGCCGGACACGAAGACACCAACCAGGCGTTTCATTGGTAACTGACGGCCGCCAAACGCGGTTCCAGCGTCGCTCAATACAATCTCGCAATGAGTTGTTATCTGGCTGGAAAAGGCACCAATAGAGATCTGGTTGAAGCGTGCAAATGGCTGCTGCTCTCCGAGACGGGGGACATGTCCGATCAGGCGAAAAAGATGCGGGAAGAATTCGTCCTGCCGGAAATGACTCAGAGAGAGATTGCCCGTGCCGAAAAACTCGCGAGGGAGTTTCGAATCAAACGGAATGCAACATCTGCGCCGACAACTCACGTAAAACCAGATTAGTTTTCAAAAAGTTCATTGCTTCCGGCAATTGAGTTGGCTTCGACAGAGGACATGATTCGCAACGCCACATTGGAGGATGCGGCAGCCATCGCCGGCATCTACAACCACTACATCGGGAACACGGTTGTCACGTTCGAGGAACAGCCGGTCCCCACCGACGACATGCGCGACCGGGTCGCGGATGTCATTCCGAAATGGCCCTGGCTGGTATTCGAGGAAAACGATGCCGTCATCGGCTACGCCTACGCGACTCAGTGGAACAAACGCGGTGCCTACCGCCACTCGGTCGAATCGTCCGTCTATCTTTCACCGACCGCGACCGGCCGGGGTATCGGCAGGGCATTGTATGAAAGGCTGATTGCGGAACTGCGCACCCGTGAGGTTCACGTGGTCATCGGCGGCGTCTCTCTGCCGAATCCAGCCAGTGTGGCTCTGCATGAAAAACTTGGATTCAAAAAAGTCGCCCACTTCAAGGAGGTCGGGAATAAGTTTGGACGGTGGATCGACGTCGGTTACTGGCAACTTATCTTGGCCAAATCGCGGACTGTCGCTGAATAATTGCCACTTACGCAGGGGCACTCAATTACCGTTCATAATAGATGACATTTGAAGACATCTGGATGACTTCGCGAGAGAACGAGTTTTCGTATCTTTATCCACTGGCAATCACCGCCGGAATCGTGCTCCTGATACCGGCTTCTTTTATAAGGCAGCGCGCGCACTACAGGACGCTGGCGCGACTGACATGCGTTCGGGTTCAACGAAAGTTTTGGTGGGAACCGGGCAGTCGAAGTCGCAAGAACGTCCGTTCGCGCCCAGCGGTTGTGCGTCAACACCAGACCTTGGCCACCGGCACCTTCAGATGTCCTTGAACACCCGGTTCAAAACTCCGCGAACCCATTGGCAATATCACGTCTCTGCGGGATGAATCCCGCGCTCCATCTGCATCGTTCCGGTCGGGCGCGGCCCGCTTACAGCGCTCGTCCGCTGCCAGACTGGATGTTTTTCCCGACTTCACCCCATTGCTTTCAGCGCCGGAAACAACGTCGTCACGGCCACCCAGATGCCGGCGATGAACATGCCGATTCCGGATATCCACAGCATCACGTCCCAGGCCGTGCCCGGCATGATCCGTGGATCGCACTTTTTGTAACGGAACCAGATGGCGGTGAAGGCCATCACGGGGAGCAAGATTGATTGCATCACGCCACCGGCCAATACGAGCGCTTTGGGGAACGGAATCCAACAGTAGATGGCGAAGCACATCAACGGGAACGCGGCGCAGAAAATCTTCAACCACCGGATCCGCGATGCCTCCGTATCTTCACGCAGGTTGAAGAGCCGCAACGCGTCCGTGCACATGCGGGCCTTGCTGGCGTTGGTCACAAAAAACGTCGAGTAAAGCACCGCAAAGGCCCCAAACAAGAAAATCGTTTTTGCCAGGGGCCCGAAGATCGGGACATACATCACGGCCAGTGTCCGGATCATTTCCGTTCCCTGAGGGACAAGCTCCGCACGGTGGAGGATGGCAGCGCCGAGAATGTAAAACGCAACCGTTGAAATCGTGTAAACGATCATGGCGCTAAACGCGTCCCACCGGAGGACGCGCATCCAGCCGTTCGCGCGGCGAACCCAGTCGCCCGATCCGTCGTTCGGACCGACAAATCGCGCGTATCCCTTTTCCTGGCACCAGTAGGGATAAAAAACCATTTCACCCGCTGCGACTCCAATGATTCCGAACGTCGCCAACGCGGTCGCCAGTGGATAAACGTTTTCGGTCTTCGGCGGGAACTGAAAACTCAGGCCGGCAAACCAATCCTCACTTGTCAGGGCATAGCCTTCGGTGGTTTGCAGCAGAATGACATTCATCACCGTTATCAGGGTGAACGACCCGACCAGCACGAGGACGAAGTTTTGAATGAAGCTATACCGTCCGCGCACGAGCAGGAACGAGGAAACCACCGCAATGATTCCCGCCCAAATAAAATGATCCTTCGACGCCGCCTTCAATTCCGGCAGGCGATCCTTGTTGTCCAGCCAGAGCTTCAAATTGATGAGGAACAGGTCGCGCTCGTCCTTTACCTTCTTGAATTCCGCATCGGTAGTGCCTGGCTTTACGCCGCCCGTACCGGAAAACCGGTGCGCGTTAGCCTTCACCTCCGTCTCCGCGCCAGCGATGACATTGTATTCCTTCCCGACTTTTGTCAGCGGTGCGCCAATCGCCAAAGCCTGCCCCACTCCGCCAACGATGCCACCCAGTTGCGCGGTTGTGACAATAATTGTGGCCAACCAAAACCAGAGAACCCAGTTCGCCTTGCCGATGCGCGGGCCCGGGACCTGAGACATCCCCTCTAACGAAGTCTGGCCCGTGCATATCGCAAACCGACCCATTTCGACCTGCACAAATACCTTGATAAGGCAGCCGACGATAATCAGCCACATGAAATAGAATCCTGCCTCCGCGCCGGTAGCGGTCGTGGCAATCAATTCGCCAGAACCCACGATGGCACCGGCAGTGATCAACCCGGGCCCCAGTTCCAGAAGCGTCCCCTCCAAATCATGCGGAGGCTCGCGAGTACCTGCAGGTTTCCGGGCCACACGATTTCGCGGTAGCGGGGTTTCCGGCGGAATGAATTCGGGGATGTTAATCATTTTGGCGAAACAAATTGCGCGGTCGCGTCCGCAATACAAAGGGGATCGCGCCCGCCTCGGGTGCCGTCTTTGGCGCCCCCGCCAAAGACTCCGGCAGCGTCACCTCCCCGAGAGCCGCGGTCACTCATTCGAATACTTTCTTTACTGCGCGAGCCACAAGGGGCTTCCGCGAGGGCGCGGAAACCAACGCCCGAGGCGGGCGTGTTCTCCTTCCATCTGGCAATCGCCAACTCTCGGACAACTCGCAGCCCTTGTTCATCGGTCATTCCTATCTCCATTCCTTTGACCAATCTTTCGTCCGGCAACCGCTGCGAATACGCCATTCGCGCAACACGCCGAGCAGTTCGGTTTTCTTCTGCGAATGGGCTGCGTCATCCCACAGGTTCCGGACTTCGTCCGGGTCGTTCTGCAGGTCAAACAGTTGTCCATCCGGTTGATCGAGAAAATGTACCAGTTTCCAATCCCGGTTTCGAACCATCGTCATGAATTCGCATCCCTGAAAATTTCCATCTCTCGCCTGCTCCGCAAAAACAAATTCACGCGGCACCCAGTCCTCGCCGTTCAACGCCGGCAACAGGCTTTCCGCTTCGATGGTCTCCGGGATTTCGCAACCCGCCAACTGCAACAGTGTCGGACCGATGTCCATCTGTTGGCAGAGGCCCTCAATCCGACGCGCCGCGCCGAAGCGTTTGGGTGCCCAGACGATCATCGGCATCCGCGTAATCGTGTCATACATCGTCCACTTCTGGCTGTGCCCATGATCGGTCAGGCAGTCACCGTGGTCGGAGGTGAACACGATGATGGAATCATCGAGGTAACCCTGGGCCTCCAACGCAGCCCTGATCTCACCAATCTTTTCGTCAATCATCGTCACGTTGGCGAGATAGTACGCCCGCTGGCGATGGCGCTGCTCACGGGTCGGTTTCAACAGATGCACAACGGAATCGTGATCGACCTCGGTGTTGTGAGTCCGCATTTCACGAAACGCCTGCGGCTGACCCGCGAGTTCCTCATCCGTCACGTCGAGCAACGGCAGATCCTTTTTTAAGTAACGCTCAGCGTATTCCGGCAACGGATCATAAGGGGGATGCGGGCCCGGAAAACCAATCTGCAGGAATAACGGCTCGGTCTTCGGATAATTCCTGATCCACCAAGTCGCCAGATCGCCAACGAAGAAATCCGGATGCATGTCCGCGTCGAGTTTCCAATCGAACGCGCCGAGGGATTCGCGATACCCGAGCCATTGCCGGTAGAGCTCCCGTTGCTGCTTGATCAACCCGCGCGCCCGCAACGCCTTGTCCCATTCGTCAAAGTAATACCGCCCCTCAAGATATCGGTCCTTGTTTTCAACCACGTAGCGCTCATCGAAGCCCAATCCCGTGTTGAACGGCCACGTGTGCATTTTGCCGATGTTGGTGCAGTGATATCCGACGTTGTTCAGCAGTTCGATCCATGAATGCCGCCAGGTGTCGGCATTGCGTAAAATTCCCGTGGTATGCGGATAGTAGCCCGTGAACAAACTGGCCCGCGCCGGCGCACAGGAGGCGGCGGTGATGAAGCAATTGGTGAATGTGACGCCCTCATTGACCAACCGATCGAGGTGGGGCGTGTCGAGGTAATCATAGCCGAGCGCCCGGATGGTATCGAACCGCTGCTGATCGGTGATGATGAAAATGATATTGGGACGCCCATCGGCCATGCGGCGCAAAGGTGTAACGTGGTTTGATCTCGATTGGAAGCTAAAGGCGGGAGAAAAACGCCGCATTACGACGATCTACCGATGTGTCATTTCTGGAATTTCCATTTCCAGCCCACCTCAATATTCACTCGCCTGATTTGAGATTGACCATTGCCGGCAGCACCTCCCGCCCTCCAAGTTTCAATTCCGTCAGCCTCGCTCGAATTTGCTCCACCGACGAAGGATCCAGTTTTTTTGCCGATTCGAAAGCCGCCTTAGCGCCTTCAAAATCGGCAAAATCCAGCGCCCTGAACCCAAGCCGGAGAAAGCCCTGAGCATCTTTCGGCAACACTTCATCGTGCAAACGCTGGCGACGCGCCCAGTTTTCCAGCCATTGAACCCGCCGACTACCATTGCCAAGATAAGCGGCCCCGAGCTCCTGAAAATGTTTCGCGTAAACGCCCGAGCGATCATCCTTCATCAGGGCTGAAGTTCCAGGCAACCAGCCTTCCTTCCGCATTCGATCCGCCAGTGACCGTCCGATTAACTGGTGTCCTCCAATTGTCGGATGCACATGATCCATGTACCAGTCGTAACCGGGAATTCCATCGCGACTTTTCGACTCCAACAGGGCCCGAACATCCACTAACGGCGTCTTTGTCTCCGAAGCAACCGTTTCGAGGTAAGCGGCACCCCGTTCGAAAATTCGCAGCGGACAGATATCAAAGTCTTTCGCTCTGAGATACTCTTTCGCGGCCTCGGCAGTCTTGCCGTTTTTATCCAGCAGTCGAGCGATTCGATACGGCAGCAATGCAAACTCACCGTCGATGGCTTCGGATTTTCGATACAACTCGAGCGCGCGCTCCGGCTCGGTCGCTTCGATTTCGGTTGCCGTATCAAAAAGTTCCTGCCATTTGGCCTCATCTTCCACCGACAGGCCGGGACGATGCTCGGATTTATACGGAGGGCAATCGCGCAGGTTTGAACCCAATTTAACCAGCATCAATGGAACCCCTGCACCTCGGCACCGATCGATCATGTTTTGAACTGAATCCTCAAACTGAGTCATCACCTGACGATGCCAATCGTCATCGCGTTGATAGGAAGCGTAACCGCTGCCATCATCCAGTCGGGTTTGCACCTCAAGGTTTTCAGCGCTTCCGGCAGATGGATTTCCCGATGACGGGTCACGATGGAAAAGCTTCCGCGCGAAGGTTACGGTTCGAAGAGAGAGCACAAAGTGTTCAATGCTTGAACGTGCCCGTGAACGAGATTTCACCCCCTGATAAGTACGGGCTTCAAGAAACTCATTGTGGCCGGTAGCCAGGATAATCAGGTCGGGTTCATACCGCAATACCTCCGCCACAATCGAAGCAAGCCGATAGCTCGCGTACGAAATACCACCGCAATTGACAATTTCGTATTTCCGGCTGGCATCACTCGCTGCCAGCTCAAGCTCCAGCCATTTCGGAAAAGCGGTTTCAAACTCGTATGGGCGTCCATGCACCGTGGAACCGCCCAGACAAAATACACGAAATCCATTCGTGGGCCTGGTAGCCAGGAACTGTTGCGGTGGAAAGAACGGTTCTCGAGAACCCGATGTCCGATGAATGTCGCCATGCCTGGCAAAGAGGGGGTATTTTTCACTGAATCCCACAAAGGGATCGACTGCCTCGGCCGATGCGCCACGATCGAAGAAACGCAGACCAGCCTCCAGCATCACAAATGGCAACAGGCCAATCAATACCGCAAGAATCTTGAACGACGGACGGATCCGTCGGTGGGATTCTTTGGTCGATCCCGATTTCGGGGTTCTTTCGTCCTGCGCTTCCATCGACACCTGGTAGAAGGCACCGGAATTGAACTCAGGATCCGGCCAGGCGGCAATGAAAACCATTGGCTCGATAAATTTGTTTCCGGCTGTTCAATGACACGACCTTTCCTCTATAACAGCGCGAAATGAGCGACGAGCAGAGATCACCCGGCAGTGCGTCCCGCCTGGAAGCGCCCCCGCAATCGCGCTTCGGTTTGTTCAATTTGAGCATGCTGCTGCTCATCGCGCTGGTGGTCGCCAACATGTGGCTGATTCATCAGGGTCTCGATCGGGAACAGAGAAACAGGCTGGAGCACTGTTTCTGGCAAGTATGCCAACCCGGCGCAACTACCGAGGCCCGCACCCAAGCGATGTTGCAACTGGTGGCTGCGGGGAATCGTGAATGGAGAAGTGCCAATCTTGCGCGGGTGAAACTATCCGAACTGAACTTGAGAAACGCTTATCTCCATTACGCTGATTTGAGCAGCAGTGATTTTTCGAAAACAGACCTCACTGGCTCGATCCTGACCAAGTGCGATTTTCAAATGGCCAATTTGACGGAAATCAAGGCAAGTGACGCCGATTTTACCGAAAGCAATTTGTATCGAACAAAACTCAACAACTCAGACCTCCGCAAGGCGAAGTTTCACGCTGCCCGTCTGCAAGAGGCCAAACTGATGAGTTCGGATCTCATGCTGGCGCAGTTGTCGGAAGCAAATCTCCTGATGGCCGACCTCACCGGAGCCGACCTCGCCGGTGCCAACCTGACCGAGGCAAATCTGACGGCGGCTACCTTTAAGAACGCCAATCTCGCGCTCGCTCGACTCTCCGCCGCAAAAATCAAAGACACTGATTTCACCAATTGCAACTGGTGGCGAGCCCGCGGCCTGGCAGTGCAGGAAATTGTTCGCTTGAAAAACAAATATGCGCCAACCACTGACGCGGATCCAAAGCTGCGGGAAGATTTCAAAACCTGGCTCGCAAGCATCACCAGCAGTCGCGGGAGCAATACCAATTCACCGTAAATCGAGTTATTTTTCAGTCGGTGGGGCGACACTATGGTATTGGTTGATCTTCGGATTTCGAACCACCGTTTTCGGACCACCGTTGGGCCAGATCACCTCGATTGAATCAACCTGACTCACCGCACCAAGACCGAAATGTCGCGTTTGTGAATGTTGACACCAATACGAGTCGCCGTTTACGACAACTGAAATCTGCTGGCGTCCCCCGGCCGTGACGCGAACCAGGGCGCCCTTACCTGATTGTCCGCTCCCGGCCTTTACATCGACACCTACCCAATTACCGTTTGACGTCCAGGTATTGCGTAGCACGTGGAGCAATAACCGTGGTTGCGGCCTGTCTCTTTTCATTTCGACAAATAACAGATCGACACGGCCGTCCCTGTCAAAATCCTCCGACAATACATTTCGCCCATCTCCTTCATGAGCGATATCGAAAAGAAACGCCACATTTTCAAAACCGGCACCTCCCTGATTAAGAAAAAAATGATTTTTCT
>CALBIE010000448.1 GCA_937893495.1 uncultured Verrucomicrobiales bacterium
CCGCTCCATCCGCAGCAAATCGCTCTTGCCCCCAATTTCAACTGCATCGTTCCGGCTAAAGGCGACTCATTGAACAATCACAAAAATCCGGCTGCACTCGGGCCGAGGCCGGTCTATACTACATCCAGTTTACCAGACCCGGAATAAACCATCCCATGAACGAAGCTGATCATTCCTCGCGCAGGACCTTCCTCCAGACCACGGCGGGCGGACTGCTGGTCTCGACATCCCTCGCCGCCCCCGATGCAATGCGAGCAGTGGAAAGCCAGCCGACCATCAGTTCCAATTCAATCATTGGCGATGTGCTGCGGACCCAGGGGCGGTTATCAACCGATGGCAGACAATTTTTTGAGGAACAACGCGCCATCCCGATCGCGGGAAAAAGTCAGGTGCTTGTCTGTGGCGGGGGCCCCGCCGGCATTGGCGCCGCGTTGGCTGCGGCACGGGCCGGGGCCACCGTGCAGTTGATTGACGTAGCGGGCTGCCTGGGTGGTGTGTGGACGGTCGGATTGCTCACCAAAATCCTCGATACCGAAGGGAAGTCCGGGATCATGTCCGAGCTTCTAAAGGTGTTTTCCTCACGCGGCAGTACAATAGCGAAAAACACGAAGGGAACTGTTTATGATCCGGAGATCGCCAAACTGGTGCTTGAGGAACTCTGCGTTGAAGCTGGGGTACGAATTCAATTGCACACCCGTCTCGTCGGGGCGGTGACCGACAAGAGCAATCGGGTTGTGGCCGTGGTGACTGAATCAAAATCCGGTCGTCAGGCCTGGCTGGCGGAACGCTTCATCGATTGCAGCGGCGACGGCGATCTGGCGGCGCACGCGGGATGTCGATTTGATGTCGGGGTTGGCGCGGACTGCAACTGTCAGCCCATGTCGATGATCGCCCTCCTGACCGGGGTCGATCCATCCGCAATCCAGCCATTCATCCGCGAGAGCGGCTCCGAAGCCAAGCGACGGCTGCTTAAACTGATGGAGACCAACGGGGTGAAGCCCTCGTATCGTGCGCCGACACTTCGGCATTTGCACAGTGGCATCTACTCCATCATGACCAACCACGAATACGGTGTTTCAGCGTTTGATGCGGGAGCAATAACGGAGGCGACCATCCGCGCGCGAAAGGAAATCCACGACATTGTTGATGGTCTGCGCAGGCTTGGTGGTCCGTGGAAGGAACTTGCCGTCGTTGCGACCGCGGAACAGATCGGCGTTCGCGAGGGACGTCGCATCAAGGGACGCTATGAAATTACAGCGAAGGATGTGGCCACTGGACTTCGTCACGAGCAAGCCGTTTGCCAGGCGAAATTCCCCATCGACGTTCACGCACTGGATGGCAAAGGCAACAAAGAGATCAGCAAGGAATTCAAAAAAGGCGGATTGAAACCCTACGACATCCCCTACCCCTCCCTCGTTGCCGCTGATGTTGATGGACTGCTCATGGCCGGCCGCTGTATCAGCGGAGATTTTGTGGCGCACTCCAGTTATCGGGTCACCGGCAACGCCGTTCCCATGGGCGAAGCCGCCGGACTCGCCGCGGCGGTTTCATTAAAAAAGGGCAGACTGCCGCACGAACTGTCATGGAATGAAATCAAGCAGAAGTGAGGAGGCTCATACCATATTGACTAAAAGAAATTGGAGCCTCCTCACGTCGGCTGCTACGGTTCAGGAGTTCACGGCGCGAAACTTCGTTTCCGCGAATTCTCTCCCCGATGGAGAGGATTGAGGTGACGGGGAAGCCCACAGTCAATCTCCCCAAAAGCCGTCTCCTTTTGGAGACAGCCGAAAAAGTCGAACTTCGGGAGTCTCTTCGGCAGAACCGGAGGTTTACCTATTGAATGAATTACCGCATGTGTCGGTGTTTCTGACCGACCAAACTACCGAGTGACAATGGCGCGGGATGCAATAGTGTGGGTACCGATCAGCAGCTCACCTGACTCGGAAAACGCGAGGCTGTAAATGGGTTTCGTCATCGCACCCGCAAGCTTCGTCCAGCGATTGTCGGTCGTCGAAAGCTGATACAGCGAACCATTGGCTCCGCCTGCCATGAGCGCGGGCCCGCGTTTGCTCCAGGCCAGTGACCAGACGTACGGATTATTATCCCATCCAATCTCGGCAGATTCCTCGGAGATACCCGTATAGGTGCGGACGAGTCGGCCGGCAAGGTTATGGATTCGCACTTTGCCGTCGCGCGCACCCGAGGCCAACAACGTCGAGTCCGGCGAAAAGATCAGACAATCAACCTTGTCGCTGTGATCCTGAATGGGAATGGGTTTGCTTAGCCCGTTGAGGGAAAAAAGCATCACCAACGCATCGAGTCCGCCGGACGCGAGATGGTCCCCCTTGCCGGAGAACGCAACGGCCCGGACCGCGGCCGTATGGCGATAGCGTTCCTGCAACGTTTCCGTTTTCAGGCCGGGCAGCGCAATGGTCATCACCCGATTGTCCGCACAGGCGAGCGCCGCCAAATTATTCTTTGGATGAACAGCGACGTCGTAAACCAGATCGTCAGCCACCCGAATCGTGTGAAACCGACCGTCTCGAAGTTCATAGAGTCCAACGATGCCCGACAAACCGGGATCGCCACCAGCCAGCAGGAGACTATCCCCGGCAACGGCCAGTGAAGTGACTCGAAAAAGTGGACGAAAAACCCGTTTCAATTTCGGCCCGATTCCTTCGAAGACACCGCCTTGCGAAACCGAGAATACCCGCTGGCCGCTTACAACGATATCGGTTACGGGTCCGAGGTGTTGATCCCGCGTCGGCAAGGCCGCGGTGGCGAAGCCTGGTACGAGCAGCCAGACGAACGCTGCCCACAGTATTAATTCACGACCAGGCATGTCCTACACCAGCAGTTCGCGAATGACATTCATCGAATGTTCTACAATCGGGATCGGACGGCCATCCGCAGTATGCAGTTTGCGATCCGTGTCCGCACTCAGAGCTGACAGCACCGTGCAGAACAGGTCGGCGGGTGATACCGGGTACTCGATGGGTGCCTCGCCCTTGGCGTCCGTCCTGCCAATGACGGTTCCCGGACGAATGCCCGCACCAAACAACAATACGGAACTGGCACGCGACCAGTGATCGCGTCCACCGCTGGAGTTAATTCGAGGTGTCCGGCCAAATTCGCTCGCCACCATTACCAGGGTATTCTCGAGCATGCCGCGTTGTTCGAGGTCGTCGTGCAAGGCGGAAACCGCCTGATCCATGGCGTCCATTTTCGGAGGGAACCCATAGGTCATCGCATTGACAATATCACGGTGATGATCCCAGCCCTTGTAACGAACAAAGACTGTGCGGACACCGGCCTGCACCAGGCGCCGCGCCAACACGCAGGACGATCCCAACTCGTGCCGACCGTACCGCTGACGAACGGCTGCCGCTTCCTGCGACAGGTCAAACATGGCGCGGGCTTCGGATTCGAGGGAAAGGTACTGAGCCTGATGCAGGAACAAATCCCGGGCGACTTCCGACTCGGATCGTGGCCGGCCATCGAGCTGATCCACCCTCTTGAGCAAATCGATCGCCTGCTTCATTTCCGGAAGCGGCTCCAGATCGCGCACCTTGAAAGACTTTACACCGGGGCTGCCGCCAATCTCAAACGGCCCGTGCGCCAGCGGCAGAAATCCCTGCCGGGCATAGTAATGGGCATCGGGAATGGCAACGTACGGGGGAATCGGATGATCCATCTTCACTCCGTCCTGCCCGAAAATAGAACCAAAAGTCGGATAGGTCAGGACCGGATTGGGCCGACGCCCGGTGAGCATGTAACACGAACCACGATCATGATTGCCTTCCGGGCTGGTGATGGAGCGGATCAAACTGAGTTTTTTCATCCGCGCCGCGAGTTGCGGCAGATGTTTGCTGAGAAAGACGCCTTCAAGACTCGATTCCCGCGTTTCCAGGTCACCCCGGATATTCGGCGGCGCTTCGGGTTTGCCGTCGAAGGTGTCGATGTGCGACATGCCCCCGTCCATCCAGATGAGAATCAGCGAGCGTTTAGAGTTTTGCAGCAGCGGCGCGCCGGAGAGCAACCCGGGCAGGAAAGGCAGCGCACCCATCGTCGTCAGGAAGTTTCTTCGATTCATGTTTATCAACTGGTTTTCAGTTTCAAGGTCATCTCAAGGAGCCAAATTCGCGGCTGGCCAGCAGCGCAAACGCAAGATCAATCCCGGCTCGACGGGCGTTCTTCGATTGTTGCAACAACGGCAGAAAGGATTTGATTTCCTCCGGCCGCGGATTCCGCGCCAGAATGAGCCGATACAATTCCTTCAACTGCTCGGCGGGTGCCGGCTGAAAATCAAAAATGGCATCGACCTGACTGCCCGGCGTCTTGAGCCCGGCCTGAATTAATCCGCTGTTCATGATGTAGAGCTGTTGGGCGAGCGGTGAATCGGGTGGAGCGGGGCGATTTATCCGGACACCGAGAACAGATTCAACGGCGGCCTTGAACTGAGACGGCGTCAATGGTCGCGCTTCGCGCCGGGCAAGGTATCGCAGCTCTGGATCCCCCGAAACGCTTTCGGCGCGCAGTGGCTCGCTGGAAATTGCATAAAGTTGCGAGGTGACGATGAACCGCACCAGTTTGCGAAAATCGGTGCGATCCTGTTGAAAGCGTTCAACGAGCAAATCGAGAATCGGCTCGTGCGTAGCGGGATTGGTAACGCGATGGTCATCCGGCAGATCGACCAGCGGTTTTCCAATCAATTTGCCAAGGATGCGGTTGACCATGTTTCGCGCAAACTGGTCTCCGGCGCTCTCAAGGACGAACCAGCCGATCGTCTCGGCCGGAGTCAGTCCGCCGGGCGGCAGGTTGTTGCCGATGGGCAGTAACTGCGGTGTGACGGCTTTACCGGAATCAGGCAGAAAGAGTTTCCCGGCCATCATTCCGCCACCGGGTGCCGGGCGTTGATCGCTGAACCAGGCGGAGAACTGCAGATGCTCGGCATTGGTCCATCGATCGAGCGGATGATTGTGGCAACGTGCACAACCGATTCGAATTCCGAGCATCGTGCGGCCGATATACTCTGATCGGTCACGCGGATCGGCGTAGTGCTTCCAGACCGATTCACCGACCGGGTCTGTCAGGATCACGCGAGTCAATTCGCTCACGGACTTCTTCTCCGTCATCGAATCTTCAAACAATTTTCGCAGCCGGGAATTGCGCCCATCGGCGTTGCGCGGATCTTTGCTGGCTTCTGGAATCTCGAAGAACTCACCGAAGTGGCGCGCAAAGACCCGGTCGAACTCAGGGGTTGTAATCAATCGATCGACTGTCTCCGGAACACGCTGATTGGTCGCCATTTGCTCAAACTTGCTGAGCTCATACGGGTTGGGCGAGCGCCCCATGAGATCGAAGTAGAGACGGCGCACGAGGACTTCCGGTCTCGCGGCCGGAGCCGGGTTCAAACCCAACTGCCGCAGGCGTTCGTGCCAGACGCGATCAAGGGGATGACTGCTGATCGCGACACGCTTCGTTTCACCAAACGGCTGACGAACCGGCTGCCGCGCATTGAACTTGCCGTACCGGGCGAGAATCCACGCCTCACCCGAACCAACCTTCTCGACTCGCCCCAGCGAATCAACCGTAGCCACCAGTTCATTACTGGAATTAAGGACAGCCAATCCAGTGACGTCGCGTTCAGTCGTCCGCCCACTGCTTTCAAAGCGGGCCTTCAGGACAAATCCTTTGTCGGAAGAAACCAGTTCAATGCCCGAGAGCGTTTCTTCCATCCCAATCTGAAAAGGTGTTCCCCGCTCAATCCACGCGAGCAATTCCTCATACGCAAATTCGCCCTTCGCCAGCAACCGGCCACCTTTGTGCTTTACGCCCTGCTTCATCGGCTTGCGAAGCAACAGGCTGTTCGCAGGATCCGAATAATCCAGACGTCGACCACCCAGCTCCTGAGTGATCGCCTCATAATCGAGCCGCGGACTATCGGCGAACAACGACAACTTGAACCCGCCCTGCCCCGTTGCGCCGCCATGACATTCGGCTGCTGAACAACCGACCTTGGCGAGGAGCGGTGAGATGCGGTGACCGAAGTCGAACGTGTCGGCCGCCGCTGCCGGCTCACGTTCCGAACCCGTCAATACCGGGCTCGTCGCCAACAGGAGAATTGGAATTAAGAGTCGTGACCGCATTTCTTCTATTGGGCTTTCGACTCCGTCTGACCGGCAAGGAATTCACTGGCCAGCCGGCGAGCATCGGCGTTTCCGTAGCGATCACCCGCCAGCAGAAACTGAAACATCGCGATTGACTCCTCTTTCAACTCGGCTGATTCGCGGCTCCGTTTTCGGATTTCACGAAGAATCTCTAAATTGACTGCCGGCGTGTTGGTCTGCCGGATAAATGCCCGCATGAATTGGTTTAGTTGAGGATCCGCGGGCGGCTTGCCCGCTTGCTTCGCTGTCTTTACTTCCGGGGCGCTGCGGTTCGAGGTTCGCTTAGCTTGATCGTTTCGCCCGCTGGTATTCTTTGCCGGGTTCGGCGTCATCCTGCCGGACTGCATCCTCTGCCGAATCTGCACTGTCTTCATCGTGGTGTAACGCAACTGACCTGCCTTGGCGGCATTAAGTCGCGTCTGTAAATGAAAGAGTTCCTCGGCCTGGCGCAAAGCCATGGCCTTGAGTTCGATCGCGTCCTCCGGCAATCGCCCTTCGACAACCTCGGCCAATGCGGCGTCGGGAGCAGGCAATGGTCCGGTGATTTCTTCAACCGCCGGCAACATCGGATGACCGCGCCGGAACTCACGACCCCAGAACGCTTGAAATTGAACTGCAAGTTTACGCAGCCGATCTTTCTCTTTCGGTAACCGCGCTTCACGGAGCTTCCGTTGTTCCGGCAGTTCCTGAGGGATCGGGCCGACCACTTCGGAGACGAGTTTTTCCAGCAGCGGGAGATCGTATTCTCCGGTGTCAGTAAACGTGTGTGTGCCGTGGACCTTTCCGTCACGCATTGTTACGAGCGTCAAAACCGCCCGACGGTTCAACGCGTAGTTTCCGGGGCCATCGACGCCGTCGAGACTGAGCATGATCGGATTCTCCAGCTTCAGTGCGCCGAATTTTCCTGTGACCGAAAACTTATATCCGCCCGTGGCCAATCCATTACGCAACCGAATCTGGTTTTCGGCCGACGTGCGATCCTCTGAGAGGTAAACCGTGAACGACTTGAAACCCATTAACGCATTGCGACCAGCAAGTTGGTCAAGGCCCCGAATCACATGATACGTGTTGCGCGTCATGCTGTGTACGAACAGCAACGCTCCGGGGTTGCCGCCAATTTCCCGGGCAGCATCAAATTCCCGGCCGGCAAAAGCACCGAGACCGTCGTAAACCATCACCGGCGTCAACGGGGTACCTGGTTTCGGTCCCGAAACGATTGATTCGGATCGGGTTCCGGAAACCAGCCCGAGAAGTATCAACGCAATCCCGCCGGCACTCAAATTCATGGCCTGGCCTCCGGTTGACGTGTTCCCTTTTTATCCTGCCCTTTTGCGGCACCATCGGATCCCGGGCTCGGTCGCTTCATTGCCGGTTGTCTGCCACCGTACTTCGGGATGCCCTTTGTCGCCACTTCCAGTTCACCGTTGACGCGATGCAGTTCGATGGATTGAGCCCGGACAAGATCGCGTAACGCGGCTGGATCAGACGGCAGGTTTTTTTCCACGAGCTTTGCATAGTCACCTGGCTCCACCGGCAGCGGACCAGTGACCTCTTCAATCCAGAGCCGGATGCGTTTGCGGTCTTCATCGGCGATATCGATCAGAGCAACGGATTTCACCACCTTCCCTCCGCGAATCAGCAGGAGAGATTGCACACACTTCCGGTTCAATGCGAGGTTCCCGGGCCCTTCCGGTCCATCGAGCCCGACCGCAACCGGATTACGAAGCTTGAGTGAACCATTGGCGGCCTTGATCCGGTTCTCCGCGGCAGTCCGATCACCCGTCAGCAACACGGTGAACGATTTGAAATCCATGATACCGTATTGAGCAGCGAAATCGTCCAGCGCCCGAATCGTCGGAATTCCGTTCCTTGTCAACTGATGCACGAACAACAGTGCGCCATGACCGGAGCCGATCTCTTTCGCGGCGTCGAATTCACGACCACTGTACGGTCCGCTATTCGCGTAAGCCCGCACCGATGTCAATGCCGTGCCATCTGGCGGGCCCGTCCTCAAGCCCTGTGCCGACGCGCCGAGCGTCAACGCGAAAGTGAGCACGGACAACCCGCCTCGCCACATGAGTTTTTGCCGCCAGTAATTCATTTTTCTCCGCGATCGGTTAGAAATTTTTTAGCCAGTTTCTGTGCGTAATCCGATCCATAACGATCC
>CALBIE010000449.1 GCA_937893495.1 uncultured Verrucomicrobiales bacterium
ACATTGTGGTAACTCCCTGGTACGGAGGGGGCACGAAATAATGACCCTCGTGGGTAAATCCGAAAAACTCGTCGAAACCATGCCGGTGTGGGTGATAATCCGCCGCGCCACCCTGATGCCATTTACCGATCAATCCAGTTGTGTAACCGACGTCATGGAGCATTTCCGCAATTGTTTGCTCCCGGGCCGGCATGCCGATTCCCGGATCCTCGTTATGGGCTCCTATGGGATTAAACTCATAGCCAAAGCGCATCGGGATCTTGCCAGTGAGGAAACCGGCTCGTGAAGGACTGCAATTTGGTCCCGTCACATAAGCCTGCGTGAAGCGAATCCCATTGCGCGCGATGGAATCAATGTGCGGCGTGGGAATCTCCGGATTTCCCTGACAACCCAACTCGCCGTATCCCAGGTCGTCTGCGAGCAGGACGATAATGTTGGGTTGCGGCTTCGTCGCCGCACAGGCGTAAAAGGTCGGCAAGCACGTGGCGACGACAAGAAAAGTGATTCGTCTGAAAAACCGTTTCATGAATGCCCGAGAGTCTAGGCCGGAAGTCAATTCAAGCAACCTTCCTCTGGTTTGACGGACCGAAAAGCCAGGTCAGGCGATTGGGGAACTTGGAGATTGTTCTGGCAAACAGGAGTTCGTCCAGTGCAGAAATGTCGGGTGACAGAACACCCACCCAAGCTGCTGAAACTGGCTGCGGATCTGTTTGCGGACGACGAAGGTGAGCAGCGGTTGTTCTGCGATAATGTTCTCAAGGTGCAACCTTATCGTCCGGCACTGGTATGGATGGGGGAACGACCAGCGGACAATCCGTTTGGCGTCGAAGAGAGGCAAAGTTGGCAGCCCGATTTCGTGGATCGACTAAAACGCGATCAAAGGCCAGGGCAATATCCCCTGCATGAGCAGGGGAGCTACTACTGCATGAATTTCTCCTCGGTATTTGAGTCGTGCGTGTTTCGAGTCGTGCCGGAAGAACCGGAATTGGTCATTGACGTTTGCGCCTCACCGGGAGGAAAGAGTGTGTTCGCCTCACGTTTACTTCACCCGAAAAGACTGATCAGCAACGAGGTCATTCGCAAACGGACCGCTCAGTTGATTGCGAATTTGCGACGCTGTGACGTGGGATCAGTGACCGTAACGTCGGATGACACTGCAGTGTTGGCCGATCAGTGTCCCGGTGCGGCAGATTTGGTGATCGTCGATGCGCCGTGTTCCGGGCAGTCGATGATCGCCAAGGGGAAACACGTGACAGCCGCGTTCCACAGTCACGTCATCAATCACAATCGGAATCGACAGCGACGCATCCTTGGCAACGCCGTCAAGATGGTGAAGCAGGGCGGCCATCTTGCCTACATCACCTGCACCTACGCGCGAAAGGAGAACGAAGGCAATCTGGAATGGTTCATCGACAGATTTCCGGAATTTGAGGCACTTGTCGTTCCCGAATTAGATGAGTTTCGTTCAAGTTTGACCGAGCAGCCCTGTTATCGACTATGGCCACAGCAGGGATTGGGTGCCGGTGGGTTTACGTCGATTTTGAGGAAGACAGATCGGATGGAAACCAAAGGAAGCATTGTCAATCCTCGCGCTGTTTGGCAGTCAACAATCGAACAATGACAACTAGAGTTTACGACAACGAGGTGTCGCATATGCAACACTCAGGTGTCGTTGAATTTCATGGCGTTGGATTGTTCGCCGGTGCCGGGGATTGCGCATTTTTGTGGGCAGTTTGCGAGAATGATTGCGTCCTTTCGACTTGCCACTAGCATTTGCGCATGGGCTTGCCAGCGGATTACCACATGCACACGCCGTTGTGTCGGCACGCGAGCGGCGAACCGGTCGAGTATGCCGCGCGGGCAGTTGAGGTCGGACTTTCCGAGATCGGATTCTCGGATCATTCGCCGATGAGAGTCGATGATTTCGACAATTGGCGCATGTATGCCAGCCAGTTGGACGAATACGTCGAGAAGGTGCGGAAGGCGCAGACTGATTTTCCGCAACTCACGATTCGGCTGGCGCTTGAGGTGGATTACATTCCGGGGCACGAGGACTGGATTCGCGAGCTGGCCGGACGCCATCCCTGGGATTACTTCATCGGCTCGGTGCATTACGTCGCGGAAAACTTTGCCGTGGATGATCCCGATAAGTTATCCGACTGGAAGCGGCGCGATCCGCTGGAGGTGTGGACTGTCTATTTCGAGCGGTTGACCGCAGCGGCCGAATCAGGTTTGTTCAACATCATCGGCCACGCGGATTTGCCGAAAAAGTTCGGCATTCATCCAGACCGGGACATAACTCCCTTGCAAGAGCGATTTCTGCGGGCGGCCAAGGATTCCGATACGGCAGTTGAATTGAACACCGCCGGTTTGCGAAAGGATTGCAAAGAAATCTATCCGTGTCGTCACTTGCTCACGCAGGCGTTTCTGATTGGCGTGCCGATTACCTTTGGTGCGGATGCGCACCAGCCGGGCGAAGTCGGGATGAATTTTGAGGAGGCGATTCATCTGGCTCGTTCCGTTGGCTACACGCACTGGTGCCGGTTCAGCGGTCGAACGATGTCGTACGCGCAGATTTGAGGAAGCTGCACTGTCCGGGTGCTCTGATTATTTGCAGATGCCGCGTTCACTGGAGCGGATGAAATGCAATAGATGCTGAAGCTCCGGCAACGCGTCGAGGTCCGTCTCGATACGGGCAAGTGCATCGGAGTTTTTCAGTCCCGCGCGAAAAAGGATTTTGTACGCCTGCTTGAGTGCGTTTTGCGCCGCCTCTGAGACGCCGCGGCGTTTCAAGCCCTCTTTGTTGATGAATTTTGTTTCCGCCGGGTTGCCATCGGCAAGCATGTAAGGCGGGACGTCCTGCACGACCTTGGAGCAACCGCCGATGATAGCCATCCGGCCGATGCGGCAGAACTGGTGAACGGCCGCGAGTCCGCCGACGATGGCGTGATCTTCGACTGTCACGTGCCCGGCCAGCGTGCCGACGTTGGACATAACGATATGGTCGCCGAGGCGGCAATCGTGCGCGATGTGACAATACGCGAGGATATGATTGCGTGAACCGATGACGGTGGCATCACCATCGTTCGTGGCGCTGTGGACGGTGACGTTTTCGCGAAATGTGTTGTGGTCCGCAATGCGCGTGTACGTCGTTCCGCCTTTCCACTTGAGGTCCTGCGTTTTCAATCCAATGGACGTGAAGGGATAAACCTCATTTGCAATACCCAGCGAGGTGTGACCATCGATGACCACATGCGAATGCAATTTGCAGTTATCTCCAAGGGTGACGTGCTCGCCAATCACCGAGTAGGGGCCGATCTCGCAGTTGGCACCAATGACAGCCCCCGGATGAACGATGGCGGTAGCGTGGATTTGTCCGGCGCTCATTCGCGGTTGATCAGCATGAAAGTGACTTCGGCCTGACTGACCTCTTCACCCGCGACCGAACAGGTGCCCGTGGCCTTGCCGATCTTGCCGCGCGATTTGGTCAATTCAACATCAATGACAACGATGTCGCCCGGGCGAACTGGTTTGCGCCATTTCACTTTTTCAGCGGACATGAAGTAGGCGAGCTTTCCGAAATTCTCCGCCTGCTTGAGCATCAGAATGCCGGCCACCTGCGCGATGGCTTCAAGTTGCAGGACCCCCGGCATGATGGGATGGCCCGGGAAATGCCCCTGGAAATACGGCTCGTTGATGGTGACGTTCTTTTCAGCGGTGATGCGGTTGCCTTCAATTCTCGTCACCTTGTCCACCATGAGGAAGGGGTAACGGTGCGGCAGAATCTTCATCAACTGGTCGATGTTCAAAGTGCCGCCGTCCTTCATCATTTGTTCCACGTCGGAATGATTCGGCTCCTTGCTCGTCGGGTTGGATTGCGGCGGCGGCGGAGCGAATGCTTCGGCGGATTCTCTGGGCTTGCGCATCTTGGCCTGCAACTGGCGGGTCAGTTCGCAGTTCGAAGCATGGCTGGGCCGCACGGCGGTGATGTGGCCGACAAATGGTTTTCCCAGCAGCGTCAGGTCGCCGAGGATATCGAGCATCTTGTGCCGAACGAATTCGTCATCGTAGCGCAGCGGTTCGTTCGTCAGCACCGCGTCGTCGCGAATCACTACGGCATTTTCCAGACTGCCACCACGGATGAGCCCGTTCTTGTAGAGGTGTTCAATCTCCTCGAAAAAGCAAAAGGTGCGCGCTTCGGACAATTCCTTGACCCACGATTCGGCGGTTACCTCAAGGCTGTAGAATTCGGTAAATCGTCCTTTGCTGCCGGAACTGGTACATGAAATTTTCAGCCGATCATGGGGGAATACCTGCACGAGGGTTTCCCCGGTGGTGAATTCGAATGGTTCCTCAATGCGAAAGACATCCTTTGGTTCGGCCTGGGGAGCGATGCCGGCCTGTTCGATCATCTTGACATACTGCCGCGAACTGCCGTCGGCAATGGGCGGTTCGTTGGCGTTCAACTCGATGATGGCGTTATCTATTTCGCAGCCGCGCATCGCGGCGAGGACATGTTCGACCGTGTGAATGCGGATGTTGCCCTTGCCGAGTGTCGTGGAACGATTGGTATCCACCACATGATCGATGGTGGCTTCGATTTCGGGTTTGCCGTCGAGATCCACTCGGCGAAAGCGGAGCCCCGTATTGGGCGGCGCTGGCAGAAACTTCATTTCGACCGGATTCCCGCCGTGAAGGCCGGTGCCCGTGAAACTGACAGATTCCTGAAGTGTTTGCTGCTGTTGCACGCGGCGTGATTTAACCGGTGCAACGGGGTTCCGGCAACCATTTGTTGCGGTTCTGGCGCCAAAACCGGGTCAACGCCGGAAGAAAGTTTTGCTCAGTGAACCTTTTTCCGTACGTATCTCCATTCCGACGGTAACACCATTTCGAGCAAACCAGCCCTGGTTCATCTCCAGCACGTACTGAGTGAGGTCCGATTGCGCATCGACGGTCGTTTCATTAAACGGTTCGAGCGGGTGAATTTCCCGAATAACCCCCTTTGCATCGATATAGCCGGCGTCGAGTGGCACGCGCGTGTTCTTCATCCAGAACCCGGCGCGATGGGGGCCTGGAAAGACGAAGAGCATTCCGTCCATTTCGGCCATGTTGGTGCGGAACATCATGCCGGTCTGCTGTTGAATTGTCGTGGTTGCCAGTTCAGCGACGATTTCATGATTACCCAGCCACAGTTTCATGGTGGGCAACCGGGGCTGCGCCTTACTGAGTGGATCGGCCTCGGTCGGTGGCAAGGTCGGGGTGGGCGAGCGCGAATCCTTGCAGGCTGCGCCCAATAGGAATAGGGCAACGAAGGCGATTACGGATGCTTTGGCCATCGGGAAGAGACTGCTCAGGAGCCGTTGTGTTGGCAACGAATTTTCGGAGTACGATGGGTCCGGGCGGGCATTGTGCAGAGTGGCGAGGATTTTGCGGGGGTAAAGGTTTCGACGGCGCGGACGTTTCTGCGGCTGGAACGCTGCGTCTGAATGGTCGCGAACGGATGTGTATGCAGTAAACCCTGACGTCGATTTGCCTGAAGCGGGTAGATTCGTGCATGCTTTGGACTGGATGTCACCGCCGCAGGATCGCCCTTGCCCGAGCCGGATGATTTCACTAAGTTGCCCAACATGGAAAGCAATCAACAGCCCGGTCCGGGAAATACTCCCCAGAATCAACGTCCGCCGCTGCAAGGCGCACCGCCGCCTTTGACGGTGCCGCAAATGATGATTACTCCGCGAATGGCTTATCCACGCCGTGGGGGCAGGGGTTGGATGGTGGTCGCTCTCATCGCCATCCTGCTGCTCTTCGTGACGCAAATGGGCGAATACTTTGACCTCCCTTCGGGTACGGGCTTGAGCTTCGGACCGAATGACGGACTCGAAGAAGTTGTCGTCGAATCCTCAAAGTCCGCAAACAAGGTATTGATGCTGGATGTCGTGGGGGTGATTTCGAAATACGATGTCAGCGGCGTTGGCGCCAACATGGTCACGCTCGTCCGGCGCAAGCTCAAGCGCGCCGAGCGGGATCAAGACGTCAAGGCGGTTGTGTTGCGGGTGGATTCTCCCGGTGGAGAAGTGCTGGCATCAGACGAAATCTACGAGGCGATTAAGAAGTTTCAGGACGACACCGGCAAACCCGTTATTGCTTCGATGGGCGGTGTCGCGGCATCGGGCGGGTATTACGTCAGTGCGCCTTGCCAATGGGTCGTGGCGCATCCGCTGACCATCACCGGGAGCATCGGCGTGATCATGCAGGGATTCAACTATCGTGGACTCATGGACAAATTCGGGGTGAAGCCGGAAGTTTACAAAAGCGGCAAGCACAAGGACATGCTTGGTGGCATGCGCAGTCCGGGTGAGATTCCGGCCGGCGAACAGGCGATTATTCAGGGACTGATCGATGAAACTTTCGGGCGATTCAAGGAGATCGTGAAGGAAGGCCGTTCCGAGGCGATGCGGCGAAATCGCGCGCAGGGATTCGAGAAGGATGCCAAGACGCTTGACGAGAAATGGGAGGAGTATGCGGATGGACGCGTGTTCTCCGGCCGGATTGCGTATGAGAAAGGATTTGTGGACGAACTCGGCGATCAGCAGGTGGCCATCAAGCGTGCCAAAAAAATCGCCGGTTTATCCGATGCCTCAGTTGTGAAGTATCAGATGCCGTTCGGATTTGGAAACTTCCTGCGGATTCTGGGCAAGAGCAATGCGCGGGTTATCAAGGTGGATGCCGGTTTGCCGGGATTGGCCCTCGAGCCGGGTCTGCTTTATTTCATGACGCCGATGTTTATCCGGAAGTGAAAAGCGTCAACCTCATTTCTCATCCGCTCATCGAGCATAATCTGGTTCGCCTGCGGGATGAGAAGACGCCACCGGAGGAATTCCGTAGGGCACTCGGCGAAATCGCCTCGCTGATGGTTTATGAGGCGACGCGCGCTTTCGAAATGCGCCGCACCAGTGTTCAGACGCCCCTCGCTCGCGCGCGGGCGAAGACATTGAAACGAGAAGTGTTGCTCGTTCCGGTATTGCGGGCCGGCCTGGGAATGTTGGAACCCATTCTACGGCTGATTCCTCATGCGCGAGTGGGGTTCATCGGTCTCAAGCGCAATGAGGAAACCCTCGAGGCGATGACCTATCACAAGAGTTTGCCGGACAAACTTGGGAATTTCGAAATCATCGTGATGGATCCGATGCTCGCGACCGGAGGCAGTTCAGTCTCCGCGTTAAAGCTGCTTTACGAGCGAGGAGCAAAGCGAGTGCGCCTGGTCAATTTACTGGCGGCACCGGAGGGGATTGAATTTGTGCATTCACACTATCCGGACTTGCCGATATTCACCGCCGCCATTGATCGAAAATTAAACTCCATCGGCTACATCGTTCCCGGACTCGGGGACGCAGGAGATCGCTTGTTCGGCGTTTAGGCCGAGCGGTCTGATTAATACTACACTTGTGCCATTTCGTCGCTTGAGTGTGACGCCCTCGTATAACTGTCCAATCCCCTGGTAGCATTTTCCTGCCGAAACCATCCGGAAACGCGTCCCCGGGACCTGGTACGCATTCCGCTGTTTGAACCTGGCACTCGGGCGGATGTCTGGTTCGTCGAATTGTGAAACAGCCCGCGTCGTTGCGGGTTAATGCCATCTGATATGAGACTGTTGCATATGGGTAAACGGATCTTCTTGTTTGTCGCGGTTAACGCGCTCGTTTTGCTGACGATCCTGCTGGTGACGAAACTCCTCGGG
>CALBIE010000450.1 GCA_937893495.1 uncultured Verrucomicrobiales bacterium
ACATGTTTATCCGGACCCTTGGACAGGGCGGGTTTGGTGAGGTTTTTCTGGCGCGTGACAAGGAGTTGGACCGGCGCGTGGCCGTCAAGATCTGGCATCGGAAGAGTCGCCTCGCGGAAACGGTGCGCATCAGTTGCCTCGAGGAGGCTCGCTCGCTTGCCAAGCTCGATCACCCGGCGATCGTTCCCGTTTATGACGTCGGCCAGATGGAGAATGATTCCATGTTCATTGTCTCGAAGTATGTGGACGGTGAGACGCTGGGCGATCGCCTGAAGCGCGAACCGATCGAGCCGTTGGAAGCGGCACGGATCGCGGCCCGCATTGCCGATGCCCTGCATCACTCACATCAGTGCGGACTGGTTCATCGGGACGTCAAACCCGGCAATGTGCTGCTGGATCTTGAGGGACAAGCCTTCCTTATCGACTTCGGCATCGCACTGCGGGAAGACCTGCTCGAGTCGGACACGTCGGTGATGGGCACGCCGGCTTATATGAGTCCCGAGCAGGCGCGCGGGGAGGGGCACCTGATCGATCGGCGGTCGGATGTTTTCAGTCTGGGCGCGGTTTTTTATGAGATGCTGGCAGGCAAGCTGCCTTTTCCGGGGAACACCGTGAGCAAGGTGCTCGAGCAGGTTGAAACAACTGATCCGCCCCCGCCTTCCTCGCTGAATCCGGATGTGCCCGCCGAATTGGAGAGAATCTGTCTCAAGGCAATGGCCAAACGTTCGCGGGATCGGTTCCTGACGGCGAAGGCGATGTTGGAGGACCTGAATTGTTTCCTGGCCAAGACCAAGGAACTTGCGCACAGCAAGCCCCGCATCGTGCCCAAAGGGCTGCGCTCCTTCGATGCCGGCGACGCTGACTTTTTCTCCGACCTGATTCCAGGGCCACGGGATCGCGAAGGCGTGCCCGAAGTGTTGCGCTTGTGGCAGCATCGAATTGAGGCACGGGATGAAACGACCGCCTTTCGCATCGGAATGCTCTATGGCCCGTCCGGTTGCGGAAAATCATCGCTGATCAAGGCGGGATTGGTGCCGCGATTGAGCAAGTCGGTTGCGGTGGTGATGATTGAAGCGGACGCGAGCGAAACCGAACACCGTATCGAGCAGGCCTTGCGACGATCCGTCATCAACGAGATTCCCGGGCGTCCGTTGGCGGAGATTCTGTCCAGCATCCGCAAGGGCACGGCGAATGGTCTGGCCGGTCGCAGCGTTTTGATTGTCATCGATCAGTTCGAGCAATGGCTCAACGCCAATCCCATCGATGCCGGTCAGGATTTGGTCGAGGCGTTGCGGCAGTGCGATGGCGCAAACCTGCAATGTCTGATTCTCGTGCGGGACGATTTCTGGCTGTCGGCGAGCCGTTTCATGGGCGTCCTGGAGATCGATCTCGACCAGACGGAAAACGTGGGGATGGTCGATTTGTTTGACCTCGATCACGCCCGCCGCGTTCTGCGGCAGTTTGGTTGCGCCTATCGTCGTTTACCCGATGAGAACGAATCTCCGGAGCAGGAGGAATTTCTCACCCATGCGACGCAGGAACTGCAGGAGAATGAGCGCATCATCCCGGTCCGGCTGGCGGTGTTTGCGGACATGATGAAGAGCCGGGATTGGTCGAAGGAGAACCTGGCCAATGTGGGCGGCGCGCGCGGACTCGGCAGCGCTTTTCTCGAGGAGTCCATCGGCGACAAGGCCGCCAACCTGTTTCTCCGGCAGCATCAGAAGGCGGCGCGTGAAGTGCTGAGCGCCCTGTTGCCGGAGGTGGGAACCGATATCAAGGGCGGTATGCGTTCCTTTGACGACCTGCGCAAGCGGGCGGCTGAAGGAATGGTTCAAAAGGAATTTCGGAAACTTATCAAGACACTCGATCAGGAGTTGCGATTGATCACGCCCGTGGATATTCAGAACCAGACCGGGACTGATACCAACATCACGCCCTCCCTCCATTACTATCAGTTGACGCATGACTTCCTGGTTCCGGCGATTCGCCAGTGGCTGGCGGGCAAACAACTCGCCACGCGCGAAGGTCGGGCAACGCTCCGGCTGAACGAGCGCACGCAATTGTGGAGTGGTGAACAACGATCGCGTTTTCTTCCGGACCTATGGGAATGGGCGAACATTCTTATTTACACCCGGTCGAAGCAGTGGGCGGCGAGCCAGCGTCGCATGATGCGCGTGGCCAATCGTTTCCATGTCACGCGCTTGATCGGTGTCATTGCCCTGGTGCTGACCGGTATTTTCGGCTACCGCGAAGTGCGCGGTCGGCTGGAGGCGAGAAGCGCGGTCCGGCAGGTCGTGCAGACCGAGATTCGCGCGCTCCCGGGCATGCTCAAAGAACTCGCGCCAGTGGAACGCTGGGCCACTCCCATGCTGCGCTCCATCGTGGCGGGTAACGGGCCGGAAACCAACGATGGCTTGCGCGCACGGCTGGCGTTGTTGCACCGGGACGCGGCGTTTACGGATGATGCCGTGGCGGCATTGCTGACTGCGCGGCCAAATGATGTCGGAGCCCTGCGCGAGTTATTGCGGTCGCGCGTCGAAACTGTATCGCCGCGACTCTGGGCGCTCGCCCTGGATTTTCGCCAGCCGCAGGCCATCCGATTGCACGCCGCCGCTGCCCTGGCCGGGATGGATCCACGACATTCCAGTTGGGCGAAGATTGACCGGCAGGCGGCTGAGTGGTTGGCCGGCGAGAGTGCGTCGAGTCTGGCGATTTGGATGGATTTGTTTCAACCGGTGGCGGGTCGGCTTGCCCCGGCGTTGCGCGAGATATTCGCGGATGGCGCGAATGCGGAGCGGGCGATGGCCGCGGCAATCATTCTCGCGGACTTTGCCGAAAAGAATTCGCCCCTGCTGGCGGAACTGACCGCGCTCGCGACGCCGGCCCAGTTGCGCGTGCTGCTTCCTGCACTCCGCCGAAATCCGGTGACCAACGGGGGTGCGTTGCGGGATCTGTTCAACCCCGAGTTGCCGGCGGATGGCGACGAGGCGCAGAAGGATTCACATGCCCGGCAACAGGCAAACGTCGCGCTGGCGTTGCTCGATCTGGGTCGCGACGCGCTGGTGTGGCCGCTTTACAAATTCAATCCCGATCCGCGATTGCGGGTCAGGATTATCCATCAGGCGGCTCCCGGTGGAGTGTCTGCCAATGTGTTCCTGAAACGACTCGAAGCGGAACCAGATGCTGCCATCCGGCGCGCCCTGTTGTTGACGCTGGCCGACTATCCGCCAAGTTCGCTTCCGTTGGAGGGGGAGCGTGGATTGATTCGACGAGTGGAGGATTTGTACCGACACGATGCAGATGCCGGGGTTCATTCGATTGCCGAATGGGTGCTGACCCACTGGGGGCAACAAAGCCGCGTCGAAGCGCTTCGCGACGAATTGAAAGCTCAAGCGCCGACCCAGGAAAGGAACTGGTTCATCAATTCACAGGGAATGACATTTTCCGTGATGCGCGGGCCGATCGAGTTTTTCATGGGAACCGATCGATCCACTGCCACTACGACAGGGTTTGAACAGCTGCACAAGCGGATCATTCCCCGTTCATTCGCGGTTTCGACAACGAAGATCACGGTGGCGCAATTTCTGGAATTCCGCCGTATAAGCGGCTATTCGAAGATTCAGGCGGAACACCCGATTCCCCAGAAATCGCAGACCGACGCGATGCAGTTCTGCCGCTGGCTCAGTGAGAAGGAGGGTATTTCGGAAGAGCAAATCTGTTATCCAAAACCGGCGTCTCCAAATGACAAAACTGCCCCCCACCAGGATTATCTGTCCCGCACAGGTTATCGGCTTCCCACGGAAGGTGAGTGGGAGTATGGCTGCCGGGCCGGAACAGTGACATTTCATCCGCTCGGGAATGACTACGATTTTTTTCCACTCTATTTTTCACCCGTGACGACTATAAATCCGGTCACCGAGCCCGTGACTCGCTATCGCCCCAACGATTTCGGACTCTTCGGCATGATCTGCAACGTGGCCGAATGGTGTCAGGATGATTTTGTCAGCTTTAGCATCCTGGCAAAGGATGGTGACGTGATCGATTGGGGTTCGGCTTGGGGCAAAGGAACCCGGGTCTTTCGTGGGAGAACTGGCATTCGATCAGAAGACCTGCGATCCTCAAGCTGCGGATATTCGATGGACGCCGCAAATCCAATGATCGGATTCAGGATTGCCAAAACGATTGCGGATCCATAGTCTCCGTTGCGATGTTTGAGAGTTTGGTGGGTGTAAAACAAATCAACAACGAAAAGGAAGACTATGGCATCATCATGTTACGATAAACCGGACGGAAATTGTGTGCAATGCGAATGGGATGGATCGACGTGGAATCCGATCAAAGGCTCCTGTCTTCCCGACAACGCGGTTGACTGTAATGTAGTTGGCAATCCCGGCGGGCCGGGAACTCCAATCGGGACCAAAAAAGTCTGTCTGTGCGAGCCGGTATAGTAATTCCCGTAGTCGCTATTACCGCGAGTAGGCCCCGGTTCGAATGACGCATCTTCCCCGTACCGTTGAGACGTGCCCGCATCGGGAATCGCCTCGCGCGAAAGGGCAGGTCGAGATGGCAGTGTGCGGTCTGCTCCGGGACCTGACAGGGCTGGAGGCGTTGCATTGCGAGGTCGAGCGATTGGTTTGTGAAGTATGCTGCGAACGTCCGCTTTCAGCCAACGGCGAACATCTGAACAAGATGGTCGCCTCGTGGTTGCACACGCTGACCGATCGGGCATTGGAGCACGCGGAAGGGCTGCCCGGTCTCTCCCGTGAAAAAGCCGCGCGCCTGAATGACTTCGCGTCCAACAATCTCGAAATCGCGGCCCGCCCGTACGGACCGCCGAAGCGTTCATTCGACGGTCCGTGTTTTTATCTTGGGGAGCCCATTGCCGATCCGTCCGACAACGGTGGAACCGATTCTCTGGCGCGTCACGAATGTCTGCACGAACGAATATCGGAGACAACGGAAGAGCAGTGCCGCCGGTGTCCCGAATACGAATACCGTCTAGCCGACAGAAAAGTGAACAACTGGGCGGTCGGTGTCGTTACCGCACCGCGTCGGCAATCGACGCTTAATAAAACCTTGACCAGTCTTGCGAGCGCGGGTTGGAGCGAGCCGCACGTCTTTGCGGAACCGGGAACACCGCGGTCACCGAATCATTCGGGCCCGCTGACGATCCGGACGAAGAAGATGGGTGCGTGGCCCAATTGGTTTCTGGCGTTGAGCGAACTGGCGCAGCTTCATCCGGACGCGGACGCCTATCTCATCTGCCAGGATGACGTCGTGTTTTCGCGCAACGTCCGCGCGTATCTGGAGGAAACCCTCTGGCCCGCGCATCGCATGGGAGTCGTTTCGCTTTACACGGCGCACGATTTCGGACGGGGCGATATCGTTGATTATCATGAAGATGATCGCGTTCGCGATCCGTTTGGAGCGCTGGCCTATGTCTTCCCCAATGCCGCCGCGCGATCCCTGCTGCGTGACTCCGTCCTGATCAACCATCGCAGGAATGAAAAATACCTTGAAGGCAGGGCGCAGGTGGATTTTCTCGTCGGCCTCTGGGCGCGCCGAAACCACCTGCCATATTACTTTCATTCTCCGAGCCTCGCGCAGCACATCGGCGACCACTCGGCGGTGTTCAAAAAGGCCCGGAATCGCGGCTGGCGCAAGTCGTCCAACTTCGCCGGCGAGGAATTCGATGCGGTTGAGTTGTTGAATCAAGCGGACCGTCATTTCGACGAGTCAAATGCGATTCAGCCAGATCAGTCGAAAGTGGATGTGACGGCGGTTTTGCGAGCGATTGGAGAAAATCGGGGGAGCGAATCGGAGTCGAATTGGAATCCAACGTCATGGCCGGAACCGCCGATTCGGTGCGATGTGGTGCTGCCGTATGGCGACACTTACCGCAAGTGGGTGCCGGCCTGTGTCGAGTCGTTGCTGAACCAGTCGGAGGCCACGGCGATTGTTCACCTGGTCGATGATTGTTGCGATGACCCTTCCCCGCCATTACCGGACGAACTGATGCGGTGCGGCCGGATTCGTTGGTATCGCAATCAGTCCAATGTTGGTCCTTATGCGTCCCTCATGCGAATCTGGGATCGGCTCGAAACCCCCTACGTCGCCATTGCCGATGCCGATGACATCTACGCTCCGGGACGGATTGCCGCCGCCGTCCGGGCAATTCGATCCGGGGCGGATATATGGGGGGCGAACATGGAGAACTTTTGCGACTGGCACGACTCGGCCAACGCGGATCTGCGCGCTTACGTGGAGCAGAATCCGGTCATTTATTCCGGACGCAAATGGCCCAATTGTCCAGCCGGCACGATTTTTAATCCGACGATGGTTTTTCGCCGCTGGTGGTTTGAGCAGGTCAACGGTTTTTCCAACTGGAAATTCGGAGCGGATCGCGAGTTCGCGCAACGAAGTCGTGAGGCGGGTGCACAAGTCACGTTGGCTGATACCATCGTGGGTTGGCGACGCGTTCATTCGGCCAGCAGTGTGCACAACGAAGATACGGGAGAGGGAAGTGCTGCCCGTCGCCAACTGGATGATCGCCTGATTGAGCGCATCGGAAAGTCATCGGATGCCAGCTTCGCCCGGGAGTTTGGCGACCTGCATCGCGTCCGGGCCGAGGCCATGAAGACGGAGACGTTGATTGGCCGGACGGATTATCCTTTCGTCACCTGCCTGATGGTCACCAGTGATCCCGGCAGAATCGGAATGGTTCGCGAGGCGGTTGCCGATTTTCTGGCCCAATCCTATCCCCTCGAACACCGCGAGTTGCTGATTGTTTGTGACCGGGATCACGAACTGCCAACCGGTCCCGGGATCCGCTCAATTCGAGTTCCCCGAACGCCGTCCTGTGGCGCAATGCGCAATCACGGGATCAAGGTGCTGAAGCCGGGTTATGTTCTGCAGTGGGATGATGATGATCGCTACAGTCCGGATCGAATCACCGAGCAGGTTCGATGGCTTGAGCCCGGTTGGAGTGTCACGCTTCGCTGGCAGATTCGCTACCATGTCCAGACCGGCGCGGCCTTTGTCCACGAACGTCGTACGCTTCCCGAGATGGGCATCGAAGGCACCTTGCTTTACCTCAACAAAGGCCATGAGTATCTGGACGCCAATATGGGTGATGATACGCGGATGGCCGAGTTGATGGCGCCGCTGATTGTGGCGGAAACCGATCCCTTCATGCACGTCCGCCGTTTTCACGGAACCAACATCTGCTCTGAACAGCATATCATGCGCGGCCGCGAACAACTCGAATTGCCGGCATGGCAGGCGGTGCGTCTGGAAGCGCTGTTTCCCAATGGATAAGACCTCTTACGATTTCGGGCAAAACTACCTTACGGATTATCGCAGGCAGTTGTTTGCCAGTTTGTTGGGCAACATGGCCTCACGTCCCGTCCACGGACTGGAAGTGGGCTGCCTTGAGGGTCGCTCCCTTATCTGGTGTGCCGAAAATATCTGCCGGCATCCCGGCAGTACGATTCTGGGCATCGATCCGTCGCGGAATCCAGCCTGCTATGCCAGACTACTGGCCAATGTCGCCCAGTGTCCGATGGCAAACAAAATCACTCTTCGGCGCGAATCATCTTTCACCGCGATTCCCAGTCTGGACTCAAACCATTTCGACTTTGCTTACATCGACGGCGACCACGAAGGTAAATCGGTGTTGTTCGACGGGTTGGCGGCGTTTGACAAGCTCAAACCGGGCGGCATTCTAATCTTTGACGACTACAAGTGGACGAATCCGATCGGGTGGCCGTGCAGCATCTTGCCCAAACCCGGCATTGACGCCTTCCTAAACGTTTGCGGCCCTTGGCTGGAACTGTTGCATAAGCAATATCAGGTCGCCATTCGACGCAAACTAGAATGACTTCACCAGCTCAATAACAGACCAGCTAAATGAATTGTCAGCACGCCTGAAAGTACTGTTTCCCCATGGTTGAGAGCACTTACGATTTCACTCAGGACTACCTGAGGGATGGCCGAAAGCGGTTGTTTACCGCCCTGTTGGGCAGCATGGCTACACGTCCTGTCCGCGGACTGGAAGTAGGTTGCCTTGAGGGTCGGTCGATGATCTGGCTGGCGGAGAATATCTGCCGACATCCCGCCAGCACGATTCTGGGTGTTGACCCCTCGCGGAACGCCCAATGCTATACCCGCCTCTTGACGAATATTGCCCGCTGCCCGATGGCCAGCAAGATTACCCTTCGCCGCGAATCTTCGTTTACCGTGCTTCCGGGACTTGAGTCTGCCGGATACGATTTCGTTTACATCGATGGCGACCATGAGGGCAAATCGGTGCTGTTCGACGGATTGACCGCGTTCGAGAAGCTCAAGCCCGGGGGGGTTCTGATTTTTGACGATTATGAATGGACCAATTCCAGCGGCTGGTTTCGGGTCATGCCCAAACCCGCCATCGACGCCTTTCTGACCGTATGCGGCCCGTGGTTGGACGTGCTGCACAAAGAATATCAGGTGGCCGTGCGTCGAAAGGTGGATTGAATCCGCGAAAAGGACTGCGGCGAGCGCATCTGCGCACGGTCTCCGGGAGCGCGGCTATGTCGGAGACCAGCCGCCGCAGCTTCGGTAGTCGAGTGGGGTGGTGCATTCCAAGGCATTCGTCCGGAAGAGGCTGCTGCGACTGACCTTTCAGGCACAGTCGCGCTCCGGGGGCTGTGCGCGGATGCGCCCCCCGACCGCCGACCACCACCAAACTGATTGTCATAGACTGAAATAGGCGTATGCTGCCCAGGTTCGCCAGATGACATATTCTCTATGAATCCAATCCAGGCCTCTTTCTCGACCCCGCTGAATCGCCGGACGTTTCTGGTTGCTTCGACCGCTGGCTTCGCGGGCCTGCGGTTTGGGTCAACGACGGGAACGGCTGCCCTTCCGCCCGCCAAGCGAAACCGTCCGGCGAAGACGACCATTTTGTTTTTCCTGTGCGGCGGCGCATCGCACATCGACACGTGGGACATGAAACCCGACGCGCCGTCCGAGTATCGCGGAGCATTCGACCCAATCAGGACCTCCGCACCCGAGATTCAGTTGAGCGAACACCTGCCGATGACCGCCAAAGTGGCGCATCACATGGCCGTCGTTCGATCGATTACGGACTTTGGCAAGGCCACGGGAGATCACCACGCCGGTTATTATTACAATCTCACGGGACACGCACCGGATCTGACATTTCGAACGCAGGGCAATGACCGCCGGCCATATCTGGATGACTGGCCGTTCATGGGTTCGGTTGTCGGCGCCAAGCGTCCCGTGCACGAGAACCTTCCGCAGGTCATCACGTTGCCGCATAAGCCGAGCAAGGCGCCGTACACCCGTCCCGGTCAATTCGCCGGACGCCTCGGGATGCTCCAGGATCCGTTTTACCTCTACGGCGATGTGAACAATCCGCTGAAATTTCAGGCACCGTCGCTGACGCTTCAAACCAGTCAAGGTCGTTTGTCAGAACGCCAGACCTTGCTGAGCGCGGTCAATGACGGGCGGCGGCAGTTGGATATCGAAGCCGAGATTCGCAATTACACGGAACAGCAGCAAAAGGCGTTCACTCTGCTGTCTTCTTCATCAACGGCCAATGCCTTTGACGTTGCATCGGAGTCGGTGAAAACGCGGGAGCGATATGGCGATACAATTAATGGCACGAGTCTGCTGATGGCCCGTCGATTGGCCGAAGCCGGCGTGCCGTTCATTACCGTTTTTTGGAAAGAGGACACGCGATTGAACTCCAAATGCCGCAGTGCGGGCGGCTGGGACACGCATGGTAATAATTTCAATTGCTTGAAGGAAAATCTCCTGCCCCAGTTCGATCTTGCCTATTCCGCCCTCATTGAGGATCTCGCGCAGCGCAACATGCTTGAGGACACCTTGGTGCTCGTGAACAGCGAAATGGGCCGCAAGCCGAAGATTGGTGACCGTCGTTCCGGTGGTAAAGTGGGCGCTGGCCGCGATCATTGGACATCGTGCATGAGCGTGTTGATGGCTGGCGGCGGCATCAAGGGCGGACAAACCTTTGGCAAGACGGATCGATTTGCCGAATACCCGGTTGAAGGTGTAATTGGTCCCGAAAGCATCGCCAAGACGGTTTATCATGCGATGG
>CALBIE010000451.1 GCA_937893495.1 uncultured Verrucomicrobiales bacterium
ATCCATAGTTTTTTGGAATTCTAGAAAAAGCGCTCGGGCACTGAAATAGTATCGCCCGGAAGTATGTCAAATGGCTTCATCCTTACGTCTTTCAGCATCTGTTTTGCGTCGATCTCAAAGATCTGTTCTCTGCCATCATTCGTTTTACGCTTAACCGTGACCTTGGATTCGTTGGCCAATCTTTGAAACCCTTCAGCCATGGCAATTGCCTCGAGTAAGCTTACGGTTTTTCTGCCTTCCGGAATTTCAAAAAAACCAGGTTTCTCCACCCTTCCCAACACAGTAAACCGAGCCTTGGCAACTCGATTGGTTGATTCCATGACCGTCAACGTGATTTGCGGATCCACCAGATAATCCTTTTCGTACATGCCCTGAATCAGTGTACGCGCCTCGCGTACGGTCTTGCCGCCGATGTTTACGACTCCAATCAGAGGCAAAGAAACAGTGCCATCTCGATCCACCTTGGTTTTTGTTTCGAGATCATCCTCACGCCAGACTTTCATCAAGAAAGTATCGTCCGCCGCCAGCACATAACTGGTATTCGTGAATTGACCAGTTGAAAAAGCGGAAGGCGGAAAGGCTGAGTTCAACCTTTCCGCCCCGAATGTTTTTCCTGTGACAACTTGGATTATTAACAACACCAACAAAAGGCCGCAGGTTTTACCGAAACCCGGGATTTGTGTGTCCTGTTTGCATATCAAGTTCACTCCAATCAATGCTGTCGCCGTTATTGACTAGAAACTGTAGGTCAACGACAAGCCTAGTTGGTGATTGGTAAAATCATTGCCGTTTGCAGCCAAATCAGAATCGTTCCGCCGATATTGATAGTATGCCGCGGCCGAGGCGCGCTCAAACAACTTTACGTTCACAGACGGCTTGATATACCAGTATTGATCTTCACGCGGAGTAGCCGCTGTGACGATGATTCGCGAAAAATCACTTAACGTGTAACCAGCATCCAATCCAGCATCAATCCGACTGGTAAAAGAATGCTTCACGTTACCAGAAACGGTTGTGTCCACAGAGAATTGATTCTGTGATGTATTCCCAGGACTCACACCCCTCTGCGCATTAACGCCGGAGGAAGTTTGTTCGGTTGCTTGCCAATTCACACCCGCGCCAAAGATTGCAAATGCTTTGTCACCGACACCAACTTCTTGGATCTGCCGCAGTTCAAGACCGGCATTGCCGTTAAAACTGACTTTCTCCGTAGCAGCCCAACGTAGTCTGCCGAGAATTTGTTCGTAAACGGCGTTCGGACCGTGAGTCGTCGCCGTCCCATCGACCTGATCGTAGCCAACCCCGCCACCGAATGCAGCCTCGATTTTCGGTGTCATTTTGTAATTCCACCAAGCCAGCCCTTGCCCTTTCCAGGTATCAAACGCCGCGGCATTGTCGTAATCGCTGGTCCGCGAAAGTAACTCGAGTTCAAAGTCACTCTTGTCGCTCAAATTGTAAACAGCACCTGCGGTCGTTTCCCACACACGGCGCTTCAATCGACCAAGTGCCGCGAGGTTTGCCGTGTCTGCATCAGAAGCCGACACAAGTGTTTGACCAAGGGACAATTTTGTCCGACCCAAATTACCGCCAATGGCAATATTCGCATTGTGGTCAGTGGCATTGGCACCGCTGTTGTCTTGAAACAACTGAATATCGGCATTGTAACCAGCAGTGAAATAGTTCTCGTTGCGAGCCGAATAGTCACCCGCCCCCAAAGTAATCCCAGGTTTGATGTGGTGGATATAATCCTCAATTTTCCCCACGGAACGATGACTCAGAAAGATGTTGTCATTGTACTCGAACTCATAGGTGACCCCGGGTCGCACGTCCACAGAGCCAACTTTGAACATTGGCGCATTGTCTTGTGCACTGGCAGATGCCACGCCAGCGAAAGCCACGGCCCCACTCAGGAGGATTCTACGATTGATTTTCTTGGTATTCATACTTGAGATTGTTGTCTGATTTTTTGTTCCCACTGCAATTTCTCTGGCGTTCTTGTTCGTATAGTTCAGAAATACGGAGTTGTTTGTAAGGATATTCCCTACCCTATGCAACTTTTTTTTGAAGTTTTTTTCCCCATTCTCTCGGCCTCTTCCAGCGCATGGTAAACTACCGGATTCAACAATCCCCACACCACGCTCAATCGGGAAATCTCAGACTTAACGCAGTTGCTTGGAATTCCATGAAAAGATTATCTTGACTATCCCCAATCGACAGCTATGTCCAGTCCATTCCTTTAGCCTATCCTATTTTCTTGCCTCGATCAGACAGATGCTAATTTGCCAACTCAGATCAATATCCCGGATTATCCCAATTCATGCCAATCTCTGGCACTGAAATGCAGCAACGAGGGGGTTGAATCAGATTTAAAGACCAATCACGAATGCCCCTGGCGCGGGTTTAGGCCTGCGGCGAAGTGATGTGCCGGACAATGAGCCAATTCCAACGGGAGATAGCAAACCTGAACCCCACTGTGCGCAACCCGGAAACGACCCGGAGCCTTATCTGTCCGCTAAAAAATGTAGCAGCCGACGTGAGTCGGCTCTGATCTCATGGAAATTCCCGAAGAAAAAAAATCCGGCTCACGCCGGATGCTACCAACTTTTGGATTTTTGACGGGCCGTTAAGGCCGTTCCGCCTCGCGGTGATAGCCCATTTATGCTCTGGCAGAATACCGGCCCCCGTTTTTTTCACGCAGTCTCAGACATCCTGACCTCTAGCGGGAGAGGCGCACGTGATCGGGAAAACCAATGACCCCGGCTGGCGCTTTGGCGGCGAAGGATTTACGCTGCGCCAATGCCGCAGATCCAGCTTCCTGTCTTCCCGGCGAGTTGCACCACGATTACCAATGAACTCGCCTTCGAACAGCGCGATGGAATCGTCTATTACTTCAACGGCCATTTGCCCGTCTTCAGTCATCGGGCCGATGACCTCGCCTCCTTCCGGTTTTTCTCCAGCCAGCTCATCTCCAATGGCAGCGTTTCGCAGAGCCAGATTGCCGCCGCCTTTGGCGTGCCTCTGATTACGGTGAAGCGGTTTTGCAAGAAGCTGCGCGAGGAGGGCGCGGCCGGCTTCTTTCGCCCCGCGCCTCCCCGCCAGGGGCACCGACTTACCGACGAACGCATCGCTCGTGCCCAGGCCCTCCTCGAGGAGGGCTGGACGGTGCCCGCGATCGGCGCGGAGCCGGGAGTGCTGCCCAACACCTTGCACAAGGCGATCAGCTTCGGCCGCCTTAAAAAAAAGACGCCGCTCCTCAGTTGAGCGCTCGAACACCGCCCCCGGCACCGCCCACCACCCAAAGTGCCCGCAGCGTGGCCGATGGCGAGGCTCCCATGGGCGTGGGCGCGACTCGCTCGCTGGAGCGGGTTGCCGCCGCCCTCGGCGTGCTGGAGCAAGCCGGGCCGGCTTTCGAGTCCGTCGATGACCTGCCTCAGGGCGGGGTGCTCTGCGCGCTGCCGGCCTTGCTCGCCCTCGGGCTCTTGCGTCACGTCGGAGGTCACTTCACCTGGCCCAAGGGCTTCTATCCCATGGAGTCCATCTTCCTCCTCCTGGCCTATCTCGCTCTGGGCCGGGTCCCGAGCCTGGAACAGCTCCGCTATCAGGCCCCGGGCGAATGGGGCAAACTCCCGCGCCGCTACATCAGCCGCGAACGCCTCTGCCTGCGGGCCACCACCGACTACTGGGTTAACGCCCTCGACGGGCAGCCTTTCTTCTGTGTCACCAAACCCATCGATCCCGGCCTGCAGAAAACCCTCGAAGAAGACCTCGTCCCGCGGCTCCTGCGCGAGGTCCCGGGTCAGCCCACCGCCGAAGCTCTCGCCGCCGATCCGCTTCGCCATCGCTTCACCCTCGTCTTCGACCGGGAAGGCTACTCCCCCGGCCCTTTTCCAACGCCTCAAAGCCCGGCGCATCGCCATTCTCACCGATCACAAACATCCCGGTCCCGACTGGTCGGCGGGTGAATTTGCTCCCTGTGTCATCACTCACCCCAATGGCGAAACCACCCCCTTGCCCCTGGCCGAACGCGGCACCCGCCTGAGCAACGGCCGGTGGCTGCGAGAACTGCGCCGGCTCGACGAGCACGGCCATCAAACCGCCATTCTCAGCACCGATTACCATCGTAATCTAAACACGATTGCCGGGGCCATGTTCGCTCGTTGGAATCAGGAAAACTTCTTCAAATACATGCGTCAACACTACGGTTTGGACCGCCTGGTCGAGTACGGGACCAGCCCGCTTCCCGACACCACGCGCCTGGTCAATCCCGCCTGGCGAGCCCTCGACAGCCAGGTCCGGCGCGCCGCCGGGCGGCTCACCCGCCAACGCGCCGCCTTCGCCGCCCACACTCTGCGGCCCGAAGAAAACAACCCGGCTGCCGCTGCCCGGCATGAAAGAAAGAAGGGCGTCGCCCTGGAGTTCCTGGAAGCCACTCAAAGCGAACTGGCCACCCTCAAGGCCCGACGCAAAGCGGCCCCCCGGCACGTCCAACTCAAAGACCTCCCCGCCGAGCAAGGCATCGCCCAACTGCGGGGAGGTCGCAAGCACTTCATCGACACGATCAAGCTCATCGCCTACCGCGCCGAAACCGCCCTGGTGCAACTGGCCCGCGAAACCCTGAGCCGCGGCGACGATGCGCGCAGTTTCGTGCGCGGGCTGATGAAGACCCCGATCAACCTGCGCCCGGATCCGGCCAAAGGGGAACTGCGCCT
>CALBIE010000452.1 GCA_937893495.1 uncultured Verrucomicrobiales bacterium
AGCACGTTAGCCAGTGCCGTTCCCCATGCACCCGCGCCGACTACGCCAATCTTCATTTCGCTTCCTCCTGTTCCTCAGAGTTTTCAACGGCTTTCTTTTCGCCGACCCGGGTTTCCGTTCCGGCGAGCAATCGTTGAATATTGCCGCGATGCTTCAACACCGCGAGAGCCCCGGCAACGATCGTAACAATCTTCAATGGCAGCGAAAGCCCGAGGCACCAGGCTCCAATGGGCAAGGCAAACGCCGAGATGACCGAAGCCAGTGAAACATATCGGCTTAACGCGAAAACCACCACCCAGGTCACGAAGGCAATCCCCAGTGGCGCGGGGGTAAGCGCGAGAAACGCACCCGTGCTGGTGGCAATTCCCTTGCCGCCTTTGAAGCGCAGCCAACAGGTGAAGTTATGGCCGAGAATGGCTCCAACACAGAGAATGATTCGCACCCACTCTGGATTGGCAGTGGCATCCGCCCGCAAGCACATCGGCGCCAACCAGAAGATTGGCCCAAAACCTTTCAGGGCATCGACCAGGAGAACGAAAATACCCGGCCCTTTGCCAAGAATACGAAAAACATTCGTGGCCCCGATGTTTCCGCTCCCGACGGAGCGGATATCGACCCCTTTAGCTTTGGCGACCAGGTAACCGGTTGGAATCGAGCCAATGAAATAGGCAACGAGCGCGGCGCAGAGGTATGCCGTGGAAAGCACGGCGGCACGTTAGGGTTGGGAACGGGATGTTCAAAGTTCAAAGTTGGACGTTTTACTTCCGCGGGCCGCGCCGACAGAATACACTTCGCCCGTGTCGAGCAACGGTTCACCACCTCATTCACCCATCCGTGTCGCAGTGATTGGCGTCGGCGCACTCGGCCAACATCACGCGCGCATCTATCGGGACATGGATCAGGCGGGCACCGTGCAGTTCGTCGGCCTCTTCGACAATAACGCGGAAAACGCGCAACGTGTCGCCGCTGCAAACCGGACCAAAGTCATCGAGTCGATTGAGGAAGTCATCAGCGTTGCCGACGCCGTCAGCATCGTCACTCCAACGATTACACATTTTGAAATCGCCGATCAGTTTTTAGTCCGAGGCAAGCATGTGCTCGTAGAAAAACCGATGACGGACAGTTCCGAGCAGGCAACCGGATTGGTTCAGCGAGCGCACGAAAACGGCCTTGTCCTGCAGGTCGGCCATGTTGAACGATTCAACCCGGTCTATTCCTATCTGGAAAAGGCCGCCGCACATCCGCGGTTTATCGAGACGCATCGACTGTCCCCCTACCCGGCGCGCAGCACCGACATCGGCGTCGTGCTCGACCTGATGATTCACGATCTCGACATCGTGCTCGCGTTCGTCAAGTCACCCGTCAAAAGCGTTGATGCCGTCGGCATCCCCGTGCTCAGCAAAAGCGAGGACATCGCCAACGCCCGCCTGCGCTTCGAAAACGGTTGCGTCGCCAATCTGACAGTCAGTCGCGTGAGTCCGGAGCGGATGCGCAAGATTCGCGTCTTCAGTGGCGGCGACCAACCGAGTTACATCTCGCTCGACTATCGCGACCAGGAGGGATTTATCTATCGACTTGCCGGTTCCGACGCCAAGGAAAGCTCGCTGCTGAAGAAGCTGTTCATGGCGAAGGACTCGGCGATTGTCAGCGAGTTTGGCGGGAAAAAAATTGTGCGGGAACCCGTGCCGATTGAGAAAGACGAACCACTCAAGCTTGAGTTGCAGCACTTTATCGAATGTGTTCGTGACAAACAGACCCCGAAAGTCAGCGGCGCGCACGCGAAGCAGGCATTGGATCTGGCGTTTGAAATTACCGAGCAGATTCGCGCTGCCGATGCCAAGCCGTGAAAAGTCTTTCCATCATGCTCATCGCCGGAGAGGCCAGCGGCGACATGCTGGCGGCTGAACTGGTGGAGGAAATCAAAACCCAGACCAGGCAGTTGCCTTGGCCGATTGAGTTTTTCGGCGCGGGTGGGCCGCGAATGAAATCCGCGGGTGTCGAATTGCGATTCGATATGACCGAGCACGCGGTGATCGGCCTGTGGGAGGCGGTCATGCAATATGGGAAGTTTCGCAGGCTCTTCAATGACTTACTGACGGAAACGATTCGCCGGCAACCGGATATCATCATCTGTGTCGATTTCGGCGGGTTCAATCGACGCTTCGCAAAGGCTGTTCGCGAGCATCGGCGCTATCGGAACAGCCCCCTGGCGGGTTGGAATCCTCGCATTGTACAATATGTATCACCCCAGGTCTGGGCCTCGCGCCCCGGCCGCGCGCGATTGATGGCAAAGGATTTGGACTTGTTACTCTGTCTGCTGCCGTTTGAAAAGAATTGGTGGGCGAAGCACGTCCCGGGCTTTCCAGTCGAGTTTGTCGGGCATCCGACTGTCGGACGTCGTCCAGTTCGGAATGGGGAATGCGGAGTGCGGAACGGTTCACGACCGCTTGTCGCATTGCTGCCCGGGAGTCGAAAGGGGGAGCTGAAGAGTCACCTTCCGGTGGTAGTGGCGACAGCGAAGCGCATTCGGCAATCAATGGAGGTGGAATTTGCAATGATCCTCCCGAATGAGTCGGCGGCCGAGTTCGCAATGCCATACGTCAGAGAGATTCCGGATTGCCGGGTAAGCGTGGGCAATCAAGCCGAAGTATTGTCGCAATCAACGGTCGCTTTGTCCAAAACCGGCACCATCACGCTCGAGTTGGCCGTGGCGGGTGTTCCCTCGATTGCCTTCTACAAGACCTCATGGCTGACGTACCAGGTAGGAAGACGACTTGTCAGCGTGCCTTATCTCAGCATGCCCAATCTACTGGCAAATGAGCCGGTATTTCCGGAGTTCGTGCAGGATGATGCCTCTCCCGAAAACCTCGCATCGGCCATCCTCGATTTGTTGAACGACGAAGACAAACGCACGGCAACCAAAGTCAGGCTCGCTGAAATTGTGTCCCAACTCGGCCCGCCCGGCGCCCCCGAACGAGCAGCGCAAGCGATCCTTCATCTTCACCACCCGTAGCAGCCGACGTGAGGAGGCTCATTCTTCCGTGCCTCAACTTTCAACGCTCAACTCTCAACCATTTAATCAGAGCCTCGTCACCTCGGCTGCTACGGAATTGGAGGACGCGTCAAATTCCCCGCATCGGGATGTCGTTCCCGCGCGTGAAGTCTCCAGAACTTTGGCCAGAATCCCTCGTGCAATGGGTGCAGCGTCGGATAACCGGGGATGACGGCGCCCGTAAACTGCCAGTCACGCGGATGCTTCACGAGTTCCGCCCGCAGAGGATTCTCGTGAATGTAGTTGCAGATCCGGACAAACGCGTTTCGCTTTCGATCATCCTCTTTCAGCACATGATCGTGCGCCTGATGTTAAAACTTCAGAGGCGCGAGTTTCGGCCCGAGGTGAGTCCGCAGAAATACCATGGCGTTGCGTTGATGGGAATCCAGACGCAGGCCCATCCAGACCAGATGCAGATGATCCGGCATCAGGCAGTAAGTCGGGCAGAACAGCCCTTCGCGGGCGGCGGCATGAAGCATCATTTCGCGAAACGCAGCATGAAATGTTTCGTTCAACCAGCCCGTGCGACGGCGGGAAATGGGGAGCGTCCAGTGGACCACGGCGTCGCCCTGATAGTATTCACGCGGGAGACGCGGCAGATAGAACGGTCGATTGAAATCCACTTCCTTCATGGCGAAGGCGAGACGGTATGCAGAGCATCGGCGAATGGCGAGCGCTTCGTAACGATTGCGTAGCAGCCGAGGTGACGAGGCTCTGATCAAGTTCCGAAAATCAATGGGAACCTCGTGACCTCAACGCACACTGCAAGGCCCCTGGAATTCATTCGTGAAAAATGAGTGAGCCTCCTCACGTCGGCTGCTACGAACAGGGATCTCGCCCTTCACGGCTCGGACTGCGCAGAGTTGATTAACGTGGTGTCCGCAGGGAGGACTGGCGGCTGGCTGTTTGACTTTCGCCGCCTGCGCCCGGACCGGCTCTCCGCAAAGGCGTGAATGTCCTTCTGTCCCGAACGGAGGAAATCCAGAAAATCCACGCCCATGTATTTGCAGGTTTGGCAGACGCTCAGGAGCGTGAGGTATTCTTCCATGCCCTTCTTTGTCGAGGTGCCCTCTAGAACATCACGCAGTCTTGCGAATGCCTTGATCGCGTGTTCGGCATTGTTA
>CALBIE010000453.1 GCA_937893495.1 uncultured Verrucomicrobiales bacterium
CCGTGTGGGGCCCCGTCGATCAAGGGGCGATTGAAGACCGCGACGACGTGCTCGTCTATACGAGCAAGGTCATGTCCGAGCCGCTCACGTTCGCAGGCAATGCCGAAGCGAAACTCCACGTCTCCACCGACACCTCCGATGCCGATTGGGCCGTGAAGCTCATCGACGTGCATCCCGACGGGTTCGCACAAAACATCGCGCGCGGCATCCTGCGCGGACGCTACCGCGATTCCTTGCTCAAACCCGAGCTGATGAAGCCCGGTCAGGTTTACGAGATCACTGTTGATCTCGGACCCGTCGCCGCCACCATCGCCAAAGGCCACCAACTCCGCGTGGACATCAGCGGCGCCGACTTCCCCCTCTACGACCGCAACCCCAACACCGCCAAAGGCATCTTCAGCGCCGAAACCGCCATCGCCACCGAGCAGGTGCATCACAAGCCCGGCGCGCTCTCGCGCCTCGTGCTGCCCGTTCAATGATCCCCAAAGGCAAAAAGCTCACAGACGAACACATGAAGACCCGAACCCGATTTGCCCATCTGCTCCTCGCCGCCAGCCTAGCCTTGGCGGGTGCCGTTCGTGGGGCGGAGCCGTTTGAAGCCTTCCTGGAGAAGCATTGCATCCGCTGCCACGGTCCTGAGAAGGAGAAGGGTGACTTGCGCCTTGACCAGCTTTCGCGCGATTTCAAGTCGGGTGTGGACAGCCATCACTGGGCGGAGGCCATCGAAAATGTCAACAGTGGCGAGATGCCGCCGACGAAGGAGAAGAAGCCGACGCAGGAGGAGATCGCCGCGTTCGTCACGAATCTCGACTCGCTCCTCAAGGAGGGCCGGTCAGCCCGCATGGCGGCGCGGCCGGCGGTGGCGCATTACCGGCTGAGCCGGAAGGAGTATCAAAACACGGTCTATGACCTGCTCGGCGTGCGTTATGATCCAGCCAAACCGGGGGCGTTGAACGAAGACACGCTCTGGCACGGATTTGAGCGCATCGGCTCGGAACTGTCGCTTTCGCCCTCGCATGTGGACCGTTATTATCGCGCGGCGGAACTCGTGCTGGACCGGGCGTTTCCCGCCACATCATCGAGTGAGGCCCGCAAGATCCGCAAGACGGCGGCGGAGTTGCGATACGGCGGTGGGAAGCGGCAGCAGGAGGCCCTGGACCGGTTCGGCATCAAGCGACCGCTGCGCTACCTCCTCTTTCCCGGAAATGTCCAGAACGCGCTTTCGCCCAACTGGTTCGGCAAGACCGGACCGGAGCACAGCGGACTCTACAAAGTGCGCATCCAGGCCAGCGGAACCCGTCCGATCGGCGGCCAGACAGCACATCTGAGTATCGGCAAGCGGACCGGCGAGGAGACTGTGGATGGCCTCATCGAATTCGACATTACCGCGCCGGAGGACAGTCCGCGGGTGTATGAGTTCGAGGTGTTTCTCGAGATGCCCTCGACATTGCATTTCTGCGTCGTGGCCACCGATGTTGTCGACCGAAGAGCGGGCGCTGCCTTCCGCAATGCGCTGGGCAGCCGCGGAGGGTATATTTTCACGCACAGCAGCGAAACCCTGCTCCTGAATCCGAACGCGCCGCAGATGTTCGATGACCGGGGAAACGGCCTTTTCTCCACGGTGCTCCTCGATTGGATCGAATGGGAGGGGCCGCTGGTATCGGAGGCGGAAAAGTCCCGGCGCAATGGCGTGCTGCCGCCCGACGACGCCACGCCCGCGGTGGTCGCGGAGCATCTGCAGCGCTTCGCCGAGCGCGCCTGGCGGCGGCCCGTGAAGAGGGATGAGTTGAAGGACTACCTGGATTCCTACCAGGCCGATCGCGAGGCGGGCGAAAAGACGTTCGATGCCTATCGTGGGGCGATGCTGCGAGTGCTGACCTCGAGACACTTCATCCACCTCGTCGAGGGCGACCCGGTGGCCCGCGAACGTCTCACGAATTCGGAACTCGCCTCGCGACTCTCCTATTTCCTGTGGAGTTCAATGCCGGACAACGGTCTCTTTTCCGCGGCCACAGGTGGCAAGTTGAACGGCGACGGACTGCGCAAGGAAGTGGACCGGATTCTGACGGACGACCGGATCAACCGCTTCATCGACGACTTCTCGCGGCAGTGGCTGCAGTTGCACCGCGTGGGCATGTTCCCGCCTGACAAAAAGCTCTACCCGACCTATGACGACTGGCTTGAGACCAGCATGCGGGCCGAGCCGGTGGAGTTTTTCCGCGAGATGCTCGCGAAGAACCTGCCGATCAATCATTTCCTCGATTCCGACTGGACCGTGCTCAACGCCCGCCTCTGTGAATTCTACGGGCTGCCGGAGCCGCGGAACGGCGACTTCCAGCGCGTTTCGCTGAAGCCCGAGGATCGTCGTGGCGGCCTGCTCACGATGGGCGCCGTGCTCGGCCTTACTTCCGACGGCACGCGTCATCGCCCGGTCCACCGTGGCGTGTGGCTCAGCGAAACGATCTTCAACAAGACACCGCCACCCCCACCGGCGAATGTGGATCCGATCGAACCCATTCCGCCCAAGGGAACCAAGATAACCATCCGTCAGAGAATTGAAGCACATGCCAAGAATGCCAACTGCGCGGCCTGCCACCGCAACATCGATCCGTTGGGGCTGGCATTTGACCAGTACGACGCCATCGGGCAGTGGCGCACTCGCGAGCGGGTTCCGACCGGCGTGGGTGAAGATCCGTTGGTCGATGCCTCCGGCGTCATGCCCGACGGTCGCCCGTTCACCGATTCCGTCCATTTCAAACGGCTGTTGCTCGAGGACCAAGACAAGGTCGCCCGAGCCTTCATCGAACACCTCTGCACCTACGCCCTCCGCCGCGTGCTCACCTTTGATGACCAGGACGACCTCAAAGCCATCCAAGCCGAAGCAAAGAAAAACCGATACCGGGTCAAGGACATCGTCCGCGCCGTGGCCCTGTCCGATCTGATTCAGAAACGCTGATCAAGAACCGGGAACGAAGAACAAAAAACCAAGAACATTTATGAACTACCTATCCCAATCCTGGCTGATCGACCGTCGCCACGCCCTCCGTACGCTGGGCACCTGCATCTCCCTGCCCATGCTGGAATGCATGATCCCGCTCCGCGCGGCGGGAAGCGCCGCCGCCGCGTCGCCCCGGCGTAGCGCCTTCATCTATCTCGCGAACGGCGTCCATTCGCTGAACTACCAGATCCTGACGCCGGGGAAGGACTACCAGTTCTCCCGGTCGCTCAAGCCTCTGGAAAAGCACCGCGACGTCATCACGCCCATCAGCGGCCTCCATCACCCCGGAGCGCTCGGCCACCATCACAACTGCATCTCCGTCTGGCTCACGGGCGGAAAGCTCGGCCCCTCGGACCGCAACACCATCTCCGTGGACCAGAAGATGGCGGAAGTCACCGCGCAACACACCCGCTACCCCTCGATGGAGATCGCCCTCACGCAGGATTCGCTAGCCTGGACTGCGGACGGCGTCCGACTCCCTGCAATGCGTCGTTGCAGCGAGATCTTCGCATCCATGTTTGAGGAACCGAAAGGCGGCATCGCAGCCCAGCGGAAGGCCTTGCGCCGGAAGGCGAGCGTGCTTGATGACAATCTCGTCGAAGTGCGCCGACTGGAGCAGAAGATGGGCAAGGAGGACAAAGGCCGCATGGAGCAATACCTCACCTCCGTCCGGGAGGCGGAGATCCGCACCCGCCGGGCCGATGCCTGGCTCGACACACCGCTTCCTGAGATCTCCGACGCCGACCGCAAACGCACCAACCGCGACATTCCGAAGACTCAGGCGGGCGACTATTTCCGCACCGTCTACGACCTCATGGTGCTCGCCTTTCAGACGGATGTGACGC
>CALBIE010000454.1 GCA_937893495.1 uncultured Verrucomicrobiales bacterium
CGAATGATGTCTTTGCCTATCTGGCCAGCAGACGTGTGATCGAGGAAGGCGGATACGAAGGTGGCGGAGCGATGAAATATTTTACCAGCATCCCTCATTCAAGTCCCTGGGATGTGTCAGTGGAGGAAGCGGTCATCGATCGAATTAAAAAGATGGATCAATTATTCAGCGAATGATTTCGCCCGTGTCCGAATGTTGATTTTTCGTTTGCGCTACGCGACAAACTTTGGGTCGTAAACAATCTCCGACTGGTGTTTGCGCAGCAGTTCAATGAATCTGCGGATTCCCTCTCGCTCATCGGTGCCAAGGTGAAAGTGGATGTGCCATCCGAGATAGTCCTTGCGGAAATTTCGGTCGAATTCCTCTCTCGTGCTGATGATGTGATCCAGCGTATCCATGCCGAAGTCGCGCGCTTCGCGAAGTTGTCGGCGAAGCGATTCGTTCGCGATTCCTCGACGGAGAGCCCAGACGGCAAAGACGAACGGCAGTTTGGTTGACTCATGCCAGGCGTCGCCGAGATCCCAGATTGCATGCGGATGGTTCGCTTGCCGGAATTCAATGGCCGGGTTTCCAATCAGCAGGACGGCATCCAGTTCAGGTGCAACGGAATAACTATCGAGTATTTCCAGTTGAACGGATTGGCCTCGCTCAGCCATCAATACTTTGAGCAGATTGACGCTCGTCAACGAAGCTGGATCGCAATAAATGGTTTTTACTTCATCAAGCGGGATGCGATGGGCGAGAAATACGCTGAAGACTTCGCCGAGGGAAGCGACAGCAATGCCGTCGAGGACATCATAGCAGTCATTGAAAAGCACTTCGGTGATGCTCACGAGTGCGGCGTCCAACTCGTTCTTGCGTAACTTTTCTGCCAATTGCGCCGGCGGCATGAACTCGACCTGTTCTTCCAAACCCCGTGTGAGCGGAACTGAATTGAGATAGGAGACAGAACCGACTCGAAAACCTCCCAATGATTTGGACAGGTCCGCCTCCCGGGTATCATCCACGCGCCGTTTTTCGCGCTCGAATCGTTTCGCGACCTCGTCCGCCGTTTCGGCCGGAACCAGTCGGAGTTCAGGTGTTGAATCCGGCTTGCTCATGTTTGGGGTAATTCCGGCTCTGACTGCATCACTGGCCCATGTTCGAAGATCGGCTCATAGAACGTATTTCGTTGCACGGGTTGGCGACCCGTTTCACGAATCGCGTTGATCATTGCCTGCTCGGTTTGCGCCTGCGGACTCTGCGTGCCGGCCATCCGGAAAATGTGCTCCTCAATAATCGTGCCGTGCAAATCGTCTGCCCCGTGGTTCAACGCGACCTGCGCAAGTTTCAGGCCCATTCCCACCCAGTAGGCGGTGATGTGATCGAAGTTATCAAGATAGATCCGACTGACCGCAATGGTTCGTAATTGGTCATAACCGCTCGGAGGATGTTCAACCGGAATCTCATTGTTCTCCGGTTGATAGGGCAGGGGGATGAAACCGGTAAAGCCCCCAGACCTGTCTTGTTGTTCACGCAAGCGGCGCAAATGGTCGATGCGATTCTCCAGAGACTCAACGTGGCCATACAGCATCGTGCAAGTGCTGCGACCTCCCATTTGGTGCCATTCGTCGTGAACGGCGAGATATTCCTCGGCGGATTCCTTGCCGATGGCGATCTGTTTACGCACTGCAGGATCGAAAATTTCCGCTCCGCCTCCAGTCAGTGAATCCAGGCCGGCGGTTTTCAATTCGGCCAGCGTCTCGCTGGTTGATTTTTTTGCCAACCAGGCCAGGTGAAGAATCTCGATGGCGGTGAAGCACTTGAGTTGCAAGTTTCCATCGACGGCTTTGAGTGCTCGCAGCATTCCGAGGTAATAACTGAACGGCAGCGACGGATGAAGTCCGCCCACAATGTGCAATTCGGTAATACCCAGTTTGAGTGCTTCCCTCGCCTTCTGAACCATCTCTTCAATCGATAATTGAAAGCCATCGTCATCTCGTTTCTTGCGGGCAAAGGAGCAGAACTTGCAGGAGAGGATGCAGTAATTGGAGTAGTTGAGGTAGCGATTGACGATGTAGCTGGCACGATTGCCGACCTTCTGTTGTCGGGCAAAGTCCGCGATGGCACCGACCGCATTGAGGTCCTTGCTTTCGAACAAGCGGAGCGCATCCGCCTCGTCAATGCGCGCGCCATCCACGACTTTTTCGTAAAGATCGTTCAGTTGGCTGTTTCGAATCGCGAGAATCATTCGATCAAGCGGAAATCCGGAAAGATGACCTCGATGGCTGTGACAATAACGAAAACCGTACTCACCAATGCGTTTAAACGGAAGAATGCCGTTTGCACCCATTCGCCTTTGCGTCGTCGCGCCAGCCAATGCTCCATGATCAAGCACGCAAGAGTGACAACGAGTCCGAAATAATAGGCAAGTTTGAAGCCGCAGAGCAGGCCAAAGAAAGCCAGAAAACCCCACATCAGCAGGTGGGCCAGGAACGCGGCCCGCAGAGCGTTGCGGGGACCCCAGGCGACGACGAGCGAATGCAGGCCGTGCTGGCGGTCGAATTCCAAATCCTGCATTGCGTAGATGATGTCAAATCCGATCAGCCAGAAGACAACGGCAATGGCCAAAAGGATCGGCAGCAGCCCAGTCAACCCATTCCGTGCGACCATTCTGCCGATGGAACTGGCCCCATAGGGTTCAGGTAACGCTTCGAATCCGAGGCCCCCTTTGACGGCCAACCACGCGCCGATGGGCGCCAGTGCCAGGGCGATGCCCAGCCAGATGTGCGTGTAGTCCGTCCACCGCTTGGTCACGGAATAGAAGCACACGAAGAACAGCGCGACGGGTGACAGATAGAAACAGATCGAATTAATGAAATACGCGCTGCCAATCAGGCCGATGCCGGCGGAAATGCAAAGCGTCCAGGCACTGCGGAGCGTTATCTGACCAGTTGGCAAATGGCGATTGGCGGTGCGCGGATTTTCCGCATCGAACTCCCGATCCATGATCCGATTGAACGCCATCGCGCAAGTGCGGGCAAAAAACATTGCCAGCACGATTAATCCGAACAAACGCCAACCGGGCCACCCGCGATTGTCGCGCGCGGCCACCATCATGGCGGAAAGGGCAAACGGAAGGGCAAAGACCGTGTGTGAGATCTTTACGAATTCGGCCCATTTTTTGAGTGTGGCGAACATCTTGGACACGCGCTAAACACGGAACATCGAACATCGAACATTGGAATAGCCGGCGGCTGCGCTGGGTCAATCACCGACGCCGGTCGGTATTCGGCCGGTTCCGTTCGGCAGTTGTGATACTGGCTTTGAAGATTCGGATCAACTCCTCTGCCTCTTTCAGGACGGGAATTATTGCACCCTTCTTCGTCAGTCAATTTTTTCGTTCAATCAATCGTGCCCATCTTTGGGTTTTCCTGAGCTCTTTAACAGGCCGTTCAAAAACTCGTTCCCTGGTAGCAGCCGAGGTGACGAGGCTCATACTCGTTTGAAAAAACGAACTTGATCAGAGCCTCCTGACGTCGGTTGCTACTTCGTTAACAGGCTGTTAAGGCAGATCTTCATTTTGTGAATGAAAGCGTCGCGAGGTTCAATGTTCGATGTTTTTTCCGTCTCAATCCCTCTCCTCACGCCAGCGGGGCATGGCGGTATTCTCGATACCAAGGTGATCGAGCACCCGAGCGACAACCGTATCGACGACTTGCTCGACGGTTTGTGGACGAGTGTAGAAGGAGGGACTTGCCGGTATAATGACGGCGCCGGCCAGCATCAGCAGTTCAAAGTTTTTCACGTGAATCAGATTCAACGGCGCTTCGCGCGGAACGAGGATCAGCTTCCTTTTCTCTTTCAAGACGACGTCGGCGGATCGGAGCAGGGCGTCTTCACTCGTGCCGTGAGCGATGCGACCGAGCGTGCCCATTGAGCAGGGGATGACGACCATGGCATCCGCCGGGTTCGATCCGCTGGCAAATGGGATGTTCATGCTCTTGAGCCCGTGCTGCCGAACTCCATCGGGCAAACGAAGTCCTTCCGGGAGTTCCTCGCTGATGACCGCCTGAGCGTAGTTGCTGAGAATCACGTGGATCTCATGTTGCGAGGGGGCCAGATGGTCAAGCAGACGCTGGGCATAGAGCGACCCACTTGCACCGGTGATGGCGATTACGAGTTTCAACGGCCCGAATATTGCCGCGAGGCACGAAAGCGGCAAGGAGTTTGGCTGCGTTTTCCACGCGTGTCAGCACTCCAAACTTGTTTCGCTGTTCGCGCTCGGGGATAACAGCGGGGTGCAACGACTGTATCCACTGGTCCTGACTGTTCTGATCGCTGCCTGGTTGCAGGGGTGCGGGACGTCGCAGTGGGAAAAGGGAGGGGTAACGCGTCTTCCCGGGCAATCCGCTCGCGTAGGCCAACCGGTTGCGGTTCAACAGCGCGCCCACGCCCACGTCGTGTCCCGGCCGGACGATGATCTTCCGCCCGCTGGGCAGATGCAGACCATGCAATTGCTCCCCGGGGAAGTAACCGAATTTCGAACGAATCGAATTGGGGCGCAAACGGGCTCGGTTCCCGCGGTTCCAGGTAAATGGCTGCCAGTGGATCAATGGGCGTCGAGTCAGGGTATTGGCAATCTCCGCCGGCAATCCACCAATCAATATCAACTGAAAACCTACTCGGGAACGTTCAGTCTGGCTGAACGCAGCCGTTATGCCTTGTGGAACAATCGCAGGTTTTACCTCGGTTATCCTCTTCAGCAACGGAATGGTTATCCCTACATCAGCGCCCTGGATGCGGAGAAGAATCTTTTGCCGTTAATCGCCTCGCACCAGAAGGTGCCGCGCGTTCGTGGCATCATTTGTATTGACGCGGGGCACGGGGGCAAACACACCGGTACGAAGAGCGCTCTGGGAGAGTACTATGAAAAGGATTATACTCTGGACTGGGCAGTGCGGCTAAAGACTTTGCTGGAGCAACGGCGATGGAGTGTCGTGCTGACGCGAGTTTCCGATCAGACTGTTTCCCTCGATGAGCGGGTGCATATTGCCGATCAGAATCGTGCGGATTTGTTTGTCAGTTTGCATTTCAATGCATCCAATCCATCGGCAAAGGGGTTGGAAACGTATTGCACGACACCGGTTGGAATGCCTTCAACTTTGATTCGTGGTTATTCCGATCCGATGGGTTCGACACTGCCGAACAATGTGTTCGACTTTCAGAACATGCATCTTGCCGCGCGAGTGCATGACTCTTTGTTGCGTTATGCCGGAATGGAAGACCGCGGCATTCGGCGCGCCCGCTTTATGAGTGTAATCGTGAATCAGAATCGTCCAGCGATATTGATCGAGGGCGGATATTTGTCGGATCCGACTGAGGCCCGACTGATTGCCTCGGCGCAGTATCGTCAGCGACTGGCAGAGGCGGTCGCCGTGGCTTTGGAATGATGAATTGAAATTGCATGAGAGAGGAAGGTCATATTCTCGTAACGGGCGGAGCCGGATTCATCGGGTCGCATCTGGTCGAGCGTCTGCTGGTCGATGGCAACCGCGTCGTCGTCATTGACGATGTCTCAACCGGATCTCTGGAGAATCTGGAAAGGGTCCAAGGAGATTCGAAACTGACGGTTATCGAGTCAAAGGTTTCGCAATGTTCCGAATTAGGATCATTGGTTGCCGATGCCAGGTTCGTCTTTCATCTCGCGGCGGCGGTCGGTGTGGAATTGATCCTGCGAAAACCAGTCGAATCGCTTCGGACAAATCTGGATGAAACGGAAGCGGTATTGCAGGCTGCGGCGGCCAGGAAAACGCCCATTCTCCTCGCATCTACGTCAGAGGTTTACGGCAAGAGTGACAAAGAGGAGTTTTCGGAATCGGACGACCTGCTCATCGGTCCGCCGACGCTGGTTCGCTGGAGCTATGCCTGCTCAAAGTTGATGGATGAGTTTCTCGCTTTGTCCTTCATGAAGGAAAACGGCGTGCCGGTGATTGTCGCCCGTTTGTTTAACACCGTCGGGCCGCGACAGTCGGGCGAATTCGGAATGGTGCTTCCCCGGTTTATCGAGGCGGGACGAAGGCGGGAGCAAATCCGCGTTTTTGGGGACGGGCGCCAGACGCGTTGTTTTTGTCATGTCCGCGATACGGTCGAGGCGTTGGTTCGACTGATGAATTGCGAACGTGCTCGAGGCGAAGTGGTGAACATTGGCAACTCCAACGAAATCGCCATTCGCGAACTGGCCCGGAAAGTGAATGAGGCATGCGGATCCGATTCGCCTATTGAGCTGGTGCCGTATTCGGAAGCCTACGGTCCGGGATTTGAGGATATGCTCCGGCGCAGACCCGATATATCCCGACTGCGGGAATTAACGGGTTTTGCGCCATCGATTTCATTGGATGAAATCATCAAAGAGATGGCCCTCGCCGACACCGAAGAAACTGCAAACTGATGTTTTATGGCAAATGAACCCGGTATAACTTTGAGGCCGTTCGGCAAGACAGGCGATGGTC
>CALBIE010000455.1 GCA_937893495.1 uncultured Verrucomicrobiales bacterium
CGTGGTATGTCAGAGTTTCTGTCAGCAATCCCTTCTTGGACGGCACGATTTCCCAGCCCCAAGCTTTCAGCCGCTTGTCGATTCGCTTCTTCCGGGTTTGCCACTCCGCTTCAGACATACCTCTTCGGGAACTGGCCGAATGCTATCCACGCCCATTCCCGGCGCAAAGGGAAAAGATCTGACCAGTCGCTCTCTCATTCCACCACCGGCATCTCAAAGACATTGGTTGGAAATTCTATCCCATCGCGTTCCGGGAATCTGAGTTTCACTGTGGCCATTCCTTTGGTGGCGTTGGGAAGAACCCGGACTGGGCCGTAGATTTCGTAATATTAGCAAAATCTACCGCACGACGGTCTACCTTATCGGGTGCGTTTCGCAAACTTTGTTGGCCTACTTGAACTCCCGAATGCGGATGTTTTTGAAATGGCATTCGTTACCGTGGTCGGTCAGGAGGAGATGACCGCTCGTTTTTCGTCCGAAGTCTTTTACCTTTTTGAATTTGCTGTCCTGAACCGCCTTGAGCACCTCGTCACTGCCGCAGTCGTATTCCAGCACCTTGCTGCCGTTGAGCCAATGTTCAACATGGTCACCACGAACGAAGATGCGGGAATGATTCCAGGCACCGGGTTTCTTCAGGAGTTTGTCCTTTGCGGCTGGCAGCACATCGTAAAAACCGGCGGATTTGCGGGCTTCGCCTTTTTTACCGTCGGGGTGACCGTTGTCATCCAACATTTGATACTCATGGCCAATCGGGCTTTTGCGTTCCCTGGTGATGAAATACTTGATGCCGTTGTTGCCGTTGGTTGCGATCTTCCATTCCCAATTCAAATCAAAGTCACCGAACGCTTCAGTGGTCATCATGTCGCCGCCACGGACTTTTCCCTGTTTGATCAGGATGCCGTCTTTGACAATCCAGGCCTCCCCAATGGTGCCCCCCTCCCGATAGGTGCGCCAACCCGTCAAATCTTTGCCATTGAAAAGCAATCGCCAGCCTTTTCCTGTTTGAGCGTCAGTCAAGGTATTGACCTCCGCCGCAGTGGCGGAAACGGCGGTGAGCAGGGACAGTGCGAAGAGTGCCAGAATGCTTTTCATAGATAATTCAGAATTTGCGATAAACGGTAAGTGAATTGGTTTTGGTGGGTTATATCTGGTCCCGCGATATCGCGCAAGAACCCAAGGGAGAGCACCGGGGCAAACGCATCAAAATTGCTGGAGAAACCGAGCTGGACAAGGGTGTCCCCATCCAGGCACGTGCAATTCCACCGCCCTTTGGACTGCGGCGGGAAGTGCAGCGCCACGCCGCTTTCCTCGGGGTGTTCAGTCGTCAAGCGGTGTTCCAAGGGAAGCGTATGGCTCCCAATTCCTTTGCGGCCAACGGCACGCCTCACGGCTGCGAGGCAATCCGTACCAGTGCTCCCGTCCGAAAGCGGTGTCGCCGCCGCGCTCTGCCACCGCAATCCATTTCACCCAGCGCCTGCAATCAGAGTGATTTTGATGCGTCTGCCCTGGCGGAGCACCCGCCTTTCTCCATACTCCTGAACCGGGTAGCAGCCGACGTAAGGAGGCTCATACATTTTCTGGCAATGGAAGTCAGAGCCTCCTTACGTCGGCTGCTACGGTTCACGGGCGGAAATCGCGCAACGCGGACGTCATGGTTCCGAACGCCTGAACGAGCGTTGACCGGGCGCGAAAACTTCATCAACAAAGCGAACTCCCAATCCGGCCCCGCCCGGCAGCGCCGCGGTTCCATTTGTGATGTCTGGAAGTCGGTCAACGAGTTGGTTGTAAAAAGTTCGGATGTGCGCCCTGACTGATTCTTGAAACACGACATTGGTTGACGCAGCCGCAAGGTGAAGTCCGGCGAAGAGCGTGATTGGTCCGGTGCAGTCGTGAATCGTAACGGGCACATTGAAAGATTGTGCCAGGTCAACCATGCGGCGTGATTCGCTGATGCCGCCACTCCAGGTTGGATCAATCATCACGTAATCGGCCGCCTGCGCCTGAAGGATCGGTAGTATCTCGCGCCGGCCCAGCAGCATTTCACTGACTGAGACAGGTAACCCGGATTGATGGCGAAAATCCGCTATCGTCTGGACGTTATCCAGGCGGACGACGTCTTCGAGCCAAATTGGTTTGATTTCCCGTAACGCTTCGGCAATCCGCAGTGCGGCCGGCAGGTGAAAGAAGCCGTGTCCTTCAATGGCGATTTCGATGTCCATTCCAACGGCGTCACGAATCTGGCGCAGCGGTTTCATGCCTTCTTCAATATCTTTCCAGGAGATGTGCAGGCCGCCATTCGCGTGGGCGAATCGGTCGAACGGCCAGAGTTTCATCGCCGGATATCCCTCCGCAACCAACTCGCGCGCAAGTTCTGCCGGAGCATTAAGCGATGCCCAGTTGTCTTGTAGTGATCCGCGTTCGCCGATGTCGCCGTAGCCGGGCCAACCGGGATGGCGTGGCGGCGCTGCGTCGTTGATCGAGGCGCCATACGATGGGCCGCCACAAGTGTTGTAAACAGGGATTCGATCTTTAACCGGACCGCCCAGCAGGCGATAGATGGGTTGCCCGCTGGCTTGTCCGAGAATATCCCAGAGCGCGACGTCAAGGGCGGATAGGGCTCTTAACTCCGCGCCGGGATAACCAAATGCGGAGCATCGCTCGTAGAGAAAACGCCAATGCGATTCAATTGCCAGCGGGTCAGCGCCCAGTAATCGCTCGGCCATCCAATCATGAATCAGGGCTTCGATCGCATGGGGCGTGTAATAGGTTTCGCCACATCCGACCCAGCCCGCGTCCGTGTGAACACGTACGAGCAGCAGGTTGGGCATGATATCGGCGGGAATGACCGTTTCGATGGCGGTGATAACAGGCATAATTTAATCAATCGAAATTCCGTCTTACGATGACAACGTTCGAACCAGGCGGATGATGAGCGCGATGGAAATGATTCCGTAAAATGAACCACAAAGAATCAGCATTACTCGTCGCCAAACCGGCGGTCGGATTTCCGGAGGAAGCAGTGAAGTATTGATGTGCAGGATCTGAAATGACGAGATGGCGGTGATGGGTCCGGCGGTCGCACCAAGGATCAGCAGAAGCACTTTTGCGCCGCCGATGAAGGCAGCGCCGCAGCCCAGGACGGTGAATCCAAGTAATAGAATCCCGTAGAGCCGGGCCACTGGTTTGTTTCTCACGGATTCCCGGCCGGTCCAGACAATGTCAGTCACCGTTCGGGTCAGGACATCCAGGTTGGCGAGGTGGGTGGAAAAGAGGATCCAGAATCCGTTTAACAATGCGAGTATCCAGAACCCCTGCCAGAGTTTTCGCATTTCGCCCGCCTGAAAGACGCCGGCTGCGACACCCGACACTTTGGCTCCATCGGGAAAGAGAATTGCGGCCAGATTGACCATCAGAAACATTCCGATGAGGCAACCGCCAGCCCACAGAATTGATTGATCCACGATCGAATACTTCCACCAATCTTTCCATCGTTTCAGGTTTGTGGGTGTGATGGGGAATGTTTTGCCGACCGGTTCGAGTTTAACGTCGCTGCCGAAAAGTGCGCCGCCGATGCCGCCGACTTTGCCGCCCATGCCGAAACCTTTGTCGCGAAACCAACTCGCAATCGCCAGGTTGCCGACGCCGCCAGAACCTGCCAGGGCGGCGAACACGGCCAGTAGCAGAATATCCACCTCTTCTGGAAATGTGCCGAATTGAACAAATCCGCCAGCGGTTCGGCCCCAGTCCGCCAGCGGCACGAATGCAATGTTGACGACGGTCAGGAAAATGAAGACGTAGAGAATCATCGCCCATGACATGCGTTCAAGGACGCGTTCGACCTTGCGGCCGGAAACCAGAATCAGTGCCGCCGCGATAACAAGGGCGATCGTGATCCAGCGAACAGAAGTCACATCTGCATCGGTGGGCATGAGCCCGGTGGCCATCGCGAAAACAACGCCCGCACATGCGGCAGCGGCGGCGGGCGCTCCCAACTGACCCAGCGCGCAGAAGGCATAAAAACCTCCCCAACAACCCGGCCCCGGTCGCAGGCGCATGAATCCGGTCATGATGGGTTCACCGGTATAAAGCGTGTACCGAATCGCTTCGAGGTTGAGGAACGATTGAAGGACAAATGCAATAGTTGCGATCCACAGAATACTGCGGCCGTATTCGGCGACAATGAGCGGTCCGACGATCCACTCTCCCATGCCAATTGAACCGACCAGCAGAATGGCACCGGGGCCGATCGTCCGAAGCGAATTGCGGAATCCAAACGGAAGCGGCTTGGGCAGGTCATCCGATTGCCACGGCGGCAAACAGCCGTGCGGACGATTGTCTGAATGGGTCGATTCCTTTTCAGTGGCAGGCTTTTCGCTCATTCGTATTGTGCTGTCCGTTCGAATGCCAAATGACCATTTGGCGTGGTCGCGCGTTGCCGAACTTGGGTCTTGTTCTATCTTGTTTACTGACTACTGGTCAATTTCCGTCGCCTGCATCAGCGCTCGCATGTATCCGAAGGCAAACAATCGCCCCTTCATCGTGTATCCCGGTTCGCCATCATCTTCGCCTTCGAGTTGGGGAACATGATCCGGGCGAATGGGTCCCTCAAAACCGATGCTCCGATACGCTTGCATTG
>CALBIE010000456.1 GCA_937893495.1 uncultured Verrucomicrobiales bacterium
CGAATTGAAACTGGTGAATGCCATGATCATGTTGTGTTCCGGAAATGCCTGAGAATAGCGCCTCGCTCTTGTCGGCTTTGTCGTCGCCATCGGTGTCTGTCAAGATGAGCACCTTGTCTCCGGCACTGACAATCGCTCGTGTGTTTCTGCCGCTCGGTGTCCCCAATACCGTGACGCCGTGTGCCGAGTCCACATCGCGGCCCTGGTAAAACACAGTTGATTTGTCCGCCTTTGCGTCCCCGTCTGAATCCTCTAGAATCAGAATGCGATCCCCGGTCGGGCGTCTTTATGCCTTCGATAATTAACCACTTCGCAAACCCAGATTCGTCCGCGGTGGTCGATGTCGATATTGGAGGGATTCAGCATCATCGGCTCGGAGGCAAAGAGTTGCGCTTGAAGCGCGGGATGAATGTCGAGATTGGCCACCGCTTCTTTCGGATCGCGGCTCACGGCAGGTTGTGGTTTAGCCTTCGATAACAATTGTTCCAGAATCGGTGATGCGTTGAACACCATGAATTGCACGCTGGTCGCTTTGCCGTCTCCCTGATCTGTGCCGCCGTTGTCCAGGCCGCCACGTGCCTTGAAGCGAATATACTGATGGTCTTTTGGAAGTTCGTAGCTGATGACTGAATTCGCGTGCGCACCGATCCCATAAGGAACCGGTTGCCCGGCAATTTTCAGGTCTCGATTGCCGGCGTTTCTCCCCACCCGTACCTCGCCCCATTCGGCTGAGGCACTCTTCCACTTCAATTCCGTAAGTTTCGTTTCTTTGCCGGTCGCAGAAATTAATCTTGGTTCCGCCCAGTCCGCCCAGTCGCAGCCGTAACCATTCCCGCCGTCGGTAATGACCAGGTGCAGTTCCTTTGAGCCCTTGATGTCGATGTCAATTTCGACCGCGTGACCCTTGATCGAGGTCGTGACTACCGGGCTCTTGAAGAGGGGTTTTGGGCCGTCAGCCGACTTTTTTTTTGCGCCTTTCTTTTTCGGTGTCGGGCGGGGCTTGCGCACCGGCTTGGGATCAAGATTGGCCATCAGCATTTGCTCGGTCACCTTGGATCGTATTCCGTCGGCGGGAACGTCGGCCTGCGCGCACCAGACGATCGCGTTCAAGACAATCTTCCGCAAATCATCGTTGCCCCAGTTCATATGATTATGCCCGCCGGAGAAGCCAAATCCGCGACCGCCATCGGGGCGATCATAGGCCCACGCGACATGCTGGATGTTGCCCTCCGCGACTGACTTGCGCACCGCCGGATTGCCACTGTGATCCCCGTCGGGGCGGCTCAGTGTTTCCGAGCCGGGCAAATCGCTGAGGATTGGTGTGACTCCTTTCATTCCATCGACAAATCGCATGTGGTAGTACCACTCGTCGTTGGCTGAAAATGGTTTCACGCCCTGCGTAATCGCGTGTTTGGGAAGTTTGAAGTTGGCGGTCCAGTGGGGATTAATCGACCAATTGACTTCAAAAGCGCCGCCTTGCCAGCGAAGAAACTCGGCTTGTCCCTTCTCTTTAGTTGGTTCGACGGCGTAATGAAGGGTGACAAACCCCACGCCCTTTTTCATCAACTCATCCAGCACAATCAAGTTGTCGCCTTCTAAAGCCGGATGGCGACCGCCGCCGTCCGAATAGATGACGATGCAATCGGCTCCTGCGAAAACATTGGCATCAGTTGGCCAGCCGTTCAGGTGCACTTCCGGTTTTACCAATTCGGTGGCTCCCTGTTTCAGGCAATTTGCCAGAAGTTGAATGCCGGCATTGTGCTCATGCGAAAGCGGCCCGTGACTTGGCTTGCCGGCGATCATCACGACCTTTTTTGGCGCGGCGTGAACGGAATTGGCGACGATGGCGGTAAAAGCAATCACCGCCATCGTACTTAGAGAGACGATGGATTTCTTCATGTGTTAAAATTTGATGCTGGAGAAGAGGATACAGGCGCGCACTATTTTTTCCGGGCCCGCAGAATCTCGGCCAACCCCTTCTTGGGTTCGAGATTTTGGTAGAGCTCGTTTTCAGTGACCCTGGATTGCACTCCGTGCTTCGGCACGTCAACTTTCGCGATCCACAACAGCGCGTTGAGCACAACTTTTCGGAAGTTGTCGTTCCCCCAGTTCAGGTGATGGTGCCCTCCGGTAAAGCCGAATCCTCTTCCTCCATCGGGACGCTCGACTGCCCACATCATGGTTTCGTCCCGGCCGCCGGCTGAGACAATGTGCGGGTAGGGGCCTTTCGGATACACATAAGGGCCGTCGCGAACGTCGTCGGACGGTTTCGCGACCAGGATTGGCGTGACACCCTTCATTCCCTCGCGAAAGCGCATGTTGAAATACCACTCGTCCGTCACCTTGAACGGTTTGACGCCTTGCGTGATCGGGTGCTTTGGAAACGACTTGAAATCCGGTTTCCACATTGGGTTAACCGAGTACGCATTTTCGTAGTGCCCTCCAATCCAAGCCTTGAACTGCTCACCTGCCTGAGCTGGATCGACTTCCACCGCGTAATGTGCGCAACCGAATCCAATCCCCTTGGCTATCAACCTCGTGAGCAACTGAAGATGATCTCCCTGAACGGCCGGATGACCCTTTCGCCCATCCGAATAAATGAAAATGGCATCGGCGTCTTCCAGGGTCTTATCATCGGAGACCCAGTGATTGGTATGAACCTCGACCTTCAGACCGGGAACACTCCGCAAACACTTTTCGAGAATCAGGCTTCCGGCCCGGAATTCATGCATCAAAGGGGGATGACTTTGTTTGCCGGCGATGATAACCAGTTTTTTTTCCGCGGCGCTGAGGGTGATGATGCTGGTAAGCAGCAAAAGGCAGAGGGCGTGATTCTTCATGATTTGAAATTCAGCAGGCGACTAGATCGGAAGGACGGACGGCTGTAATTCGTACGATTGGGCATCAATCCCTGACTCGATGATAGGTGATCAGGAGTTTGCCCGTTTGCCCGGCGACACTAAAATTCTCCGGCCGGTTGCTTTCCTGATAGCAGACTTTCATGGTGTCGCCTTTGACGGAATAGATTGCGTGCATGGTCTTTCCGGCATTGCGGCCGGACGCGGGCACGATGTCCATGTTGGCGGGAGAAGCTGCGGCATCGACAGAGAATTCGCCCGATTCATCGCGTTCAGCGGTCGAGATAGTGTATCGATTGCCCTTGATTTCAACCGAGATGCTTTTGAAGTTTTCATCGTCCACTTCACCCTCGGCGTGCTCGCCTCGAACTACTTTCCATTTGCCCTGCAACGACTCGAGGCCGTCGGCCTTCTTTTTCGTCAAATGCTTGACGCGGATATTACGAAACTGAACGACCATGGGTGGCCCGACGTGAATCTGCAATGCCAGGACACCGGATTTGGCACCTTTGTCCTGGTCGTTGTCGGTGACTTCGACGGTCGGTACGCCATTGATGAAATGTTGTAAATGACCGCCCTTGGCAACGATCCGGTAATCGTTCCAGTCCTCGTTCTTAATCTTTGCTTGAATGTCCTCTGATTTGCCGACGGAGCCGGTCACTTTGGGTTTCTGGCCTGGCTCGATCTCCGTCTTTTCCCCGCGCCTGGCAAGGATGCCACGACCCCTCTCCTCATACAATATTCCGGAGTAGGTTTTGCCCGCCTCGAAGTCCGCCTGATAACCGCCGACGATTGGGCCGAACTTGCCTTCACTGAGCACTTTGCTGCGGTACTGAATGCCGGAATTGCCTTTTTCAATCCGGTATTCAAGACGCAATTCGAAGTCCTCCAGTTTGCCACTTTCCCACACGAGAAACGTGTTGTGCGTGAGTTTTGGATCGGCTTTGGTGACGCCTGTGATGGCCCCATCCTTGACGGACCAAAGTTCTTTGTTCCCGCGCCAACCGGACAGGTCCTTTCCGTTGAAGATGGATTCAAATCCCTTATCCGCAGCGGAAAGATTCGATAGAAGTGCCAGAGTCAGGGTGGTGGCGATAGTATATTTTTTCATAGAAGGAGCAGGTTAAGTACGACGGTTGAACCGGGAAAGTGATTCAGTGGGTTGTTACCATTTATCCGTTCGAAACGGCGATGCGGGCAGACCTTCAGAATTGGCCAGATTTGGCTCCGCCTCCTGGTGCCAGCCGAACCGAACCGCCTTCGGTGCGGCCACTTCGGAACTGGATACAATAACCATCTTTCCTTCGATACGTGCGTCGGCTTTGACGAACTTTTTGTCGGCACCGGCGATTTGGAAATGGTTCAACGCTTTTCCATCGCGGGACTTGAGACCTTTCGCCGTGTGATCGAATTGCAAAGTAACCTGCGCGCCCTTGATTTCCTGCGAACGGTAGAGAGGACCGGAATAGACGAGGTCTTTCTCGCCATAAGTTTTGGCGAGTGCCCACAACGCAAGCCGGCGGCCGACTTCCTGTTTATTCGTGGGATGAATGTTGCGCGTATTTCCTATGTCGGTCGTGACGGCCATTCCGGTGTTCGGAAGACTCAACGTTCTGGATTGCGCCTCCCAGATGCCGGCGAGTCGTGTGGGGTCGCCGCCGTATCGGTAGGGTGCGAGTTGCACATAGAGAAATGGCATCTCGGGATTCTTCCAGACCGAACGCCAACCCTCGATCAGAGCCTTCATCTTTTCAAAATACAGCATCCCTTCACCGTTGTTCGACTCGCCCTGATACCAGATGGCTCCGCGAAACGCGAAAGGCACGAGCGGATGGATCATCCCGTTGTAAAGCGCCAGCGGTGATTGATGGTTGATTCGTGTCTGTGGCTTTCCGTCCTTCCCGATCACGGGTTTCTTCTCCTTGTTCAGGACGGGAACTTTTTGCGGGTACTCGGCGAGTTTGTCGGCGATATTTTTCAACGCGGGAACCTTTTTGAAGCCGACGGGTGGTGTCCACGGCTCGATGCGCGTGCCGCCCCAGTTGGAACCAATCAGGCCAATGGGAACGTCGAGTTCATTCATCAACTCCCGGCCAAAGAAATAACCGGCGGCCGTGAAGGCGCCAACCGTGGCCGGCGTGCAAATCTGCCAACCGTTCGAGGGGACATCCGATTCCGGCTTGTCGGACGGGCGGTGGGGAATTTTGATATGTCGCAGGCGCGGGTGTTTGGCGCTGGCGATTTCGGCCTGCGCATTGTCGGACTGGCGCACCGGCCATTCCATGTTCGACTGCCCGGAGCAGAGCCAGACTTCTCCGACGAGAACATCTTCCAGCTTGATGGTGTTGTTTCCGGCGACGGTGAGGATGGAGCCTTTTGCGTTCGCCTTCATTGCCTTGAGCGAGATTTGCCACTTGCCGTCCTTTCCGGCAGCGGTGGCTGCCTCTTGCCCGGCGAAACTGACCGAGACTTTTTCCCCCGCATCCGCCCAACCCCAAATGGGAACATCAACGTTGCGTTGCAACACCATATGGCTGCCGAGGATCGCCGGCAGTTTAACATCGGCGCGAATGGACGAGGAAACGCAGACAAAAGAAAATGCGGAGATTAGCGTCGTGTGGAGGAATCGGGATTGCATGGGAGCATTCAATCCAAATTGGGCCGTGCGTCAAATTGATTCTGGCGATTTCTGCTGGCTGCGGGCATTCGCGGTTTTGACAGTCTGCTTCACGACCGCAGTCTCCGGCATCGCCACTCCTTCTGGAATCTGCTATCGATCTTCAGGCCATGAAACCCGTCACTCCTGAATTGGCACCCAAGGATCGCTATCTCATTTGCACGGATCTCGATCGGACGCTTTTGCCAAACGGGCCGCAAGCGGAATCGTCTGGCGCAAGAGAGGCCTTCGCGCGACTGATTGCTCGACCGGAATTCGCCCTTGCATTCGTGAGTGGCCGACGTAAAGCGTTGCAGGAAAGCGCGATCAGTCAGTACGGACTGCCTCAACCGGACTATGCCATTGCCGATGTTGGCACAACGATGTATCGCGTGACCGCTCAAGGCTGGGAATCGCTCCCGGAATGGCATGAGCACATTGCCGCCTCATGGCAAGGACGAACTGGACAGGATCTCGCTGAACTGGTTTCTGATGTGCCAGGATTAACGTTACAGGAACCGAACGCTCAAAGCGCGTTCAAGTTGAGTTACTTCGCGCGGGCGGACTGTGACGATCGCCAGCTTTTGGTCGCTGTTCGAGAATGCCTGGATAATCACGACATTGATGCAAACCTGATTTGGAGCGTGGACGAGACCGAACCAATAGGATTGCTGGACATTTTGCCTGGTCGGGCCAGCAAGCGACACGCAATTGAATTCCTCATTAAATTGGCCGGATTCAACACTGATCGAGTGATTTTCGCCGGAGACAGTGGAAACGACTTGGAGGTGTTTTTGAGCGGATTGCGCTCGGTTCTGGTGGCAAATGCCACGCCGGAGTTTCGATCTGAGGTTTCGAAGTCGATTGGCCGCCGTGACAAGATGGGCCGGCTTTACGTTGCAAAAGGCGGTTTTATGGGAATGAATGGCAATTATTCGGCCGGAATTCTCGAAGGCATTGCGCATTTCCTGCCGGAAACCCTCAAATGGATGTAGGCGAAGGTCATTCATTCCTTCATTTCGATTAGATTAACGTTACAGTAAAGGAATTCCTTTGTTGATTGGAATCATTGGAGGGAAGGGCTAAGATAGTTTCTCCGGTGATTTCCGGGATTTGATGAGAATACATCTCTACAGTTTACACGGTTTGTTTCGGGCGCAGCGTTTGGAGATTGGGCGTGATGCCGACAATGGCGGTCAGATTATCTACGTGATGGAATTGGCCAAGGCACTGAGCCGTCGGCCTGATGTCGAGAAGGTACATTTGTTCACTCGGCGCATAGATGATCCGTCCTGTTCGGCCGAATACGCGCAGGCCATCGAGCCTGTGAATGACAAATTCGACATCCGCCGCGTCTGGTGCGGCGGAAAGAGGTATTTACCCAAGGAAAAGCTCTGGGGGCATCTCGATGAATTCGTGGCAAACGCCGTCACCCATATCAAGCAGGAGAAAATCTTTCCAAATTGGATACACGGGCACTACGCGGATGCCGGCTATGTCGCCGCGGAACTCTCGTCAATCCTCAATGTGCCGTTTGCGCAAACGGGACATTCGTTGGGTCGTCCCAAGTTGCAAAAGCTGATAGATGGCGGGATGCCCAAGGAAGAAGCAATGAAGCGATTCCAGTTTGAACGTCGTTTTGCGGCTGAGGACACCACGCTGTTCAATTCCGAGTTCATCGTCACTTCGACGCAGCAGGAGGTTTCGACTTACGAGGGCTATGTGCATTTTGAACACGCCGAACACCATGTGATTCCGCCAGGGCTGAACTTCGAACGCTATTATCCATACTATCAGGATATGGTTTCGGGCGATGAACCGACCGCGGACGTGATGCAGGCGCGATTGTCCGTGAAAGAGAATCTTGAAAAGTTTCTCGCCCAACCCGAGCGCCCGATCATCCTCGCCATCTGCCGGCCGGACAAAAAGAAGAACATCGACGGATTGATCCACGCCTATGGGACCGACAAGGAACTTCAGGCGATTGCGAACCTGGTGATTTTCGCCGGACTTCGCGGCGACATCGAGACAATGCCGGAGGGTGAAAAAGAAGTGCTGACGCGGATTCTGCTGTTGATGGACAAGTATGATCTCTATGGGAAGATCGCCATTCCCAAGCAGCACGATACTGGTCTCGAAGTGCCGGAGATTTACCGGTTGTGCGCGCGCAAGAAGGGTGTGTTTGCGAATATCGCGCTGACCGAACCGTTCGGATTGACCATTCTTGAGGCCACCGCCTGCGGATGTCCAGTGGTCGCGACCGAAGACGGTGGACCGGCGGAGATTATTCCCAAGTGCCACAACGGAATTCTGGTTCCACCCACAGGAACCTCGGAGATTCAAAAGGCGCTCAAGACGATTCTTACCGATACGGAAAAGTGGACCCAAATGTCGAATACCGGCGTGCAGAAGGTGCGCGAGCATTACAGTTGGGAGGCTCACGTGGATAAATACCTTAATCTCGCCCGGGAAAATCTGCATGCATCCGAGGGATTTGGTCGGAAAAATATCGCGCAGAACCCGAAGCGTTACGAACGCCTCAAGGTTGCCACTCAGATGATTATTGCCGATGTGGATGGCACGCTGATTAGCGAGACCAAAGATTACACTGGATTAAAGGAGTTGAAGCAATTCCTGCTCGGGCGTGAGAATGAATTTGTATTTGGCATTGCCACGGGGAGATCGATGGCCAGCGTCCGGCAGTTATTTGAAGAGCTCGATATTCCCGATCCCGATGTGGCCATCTGCGAGGTCGGGGCGAAGGTTTGCTACGGCCTGGGCGATTCGTTTCTCGATAAGGCGTGGATGGAACATATTGACTTCCGGTGGAACGCCGAGGCCATTCGCGAAAGGCTGGCGGGCTTTCAGGGCTTGAAACTTCAGGACGAGACGTTTCAAGGAGCGCACAAGATTTCCTATTACGTCGATTCCGCCATGCGGGGCGAGGAGTTTAACGTCGAGTGGGTGAAGGTGGCGCTCGGTCGCCTTGCGAGTGCCGTGAGCCTCATTGTGACTCATGGCGCGTATGTGGACATACTGCCGCGGCGCGCCTCGAAGGGCCGAGCCGTGCGGTTCATCGGTAACAAGTGGCACATCCCGCTCAGCCAGACAATTGTCTTTGGCGACGCCGGGAACGATTTCGACATGTTCACGGGGACGACACGAGGCGTGGTCGTCGGTAACTACGCCAAGGAGATGGAAGCGCTCAAGGGAATGAAGCGGGTATATTTTTCACCGCAACCCAGCGCAGCCGGAGTGCTCGACGGTCTGCGTCATTATGAACTTTTGAAAGAGCAGGAATAGATTCACGGACGAATTCCAGGGAATGAACAAGACGCCCAACACAGAATGGTTCACGAAGCAGAGTGTATCTTCGTTTGCACGGATTTTGCCGCGATTGCGGGATCGTTTCTGTGACGTGCCGGAGGCTGACTGGCAGGTATTCACCCAGCGAATGGAGAAGAATTTCGGCCGGCTCTTCCACCTGCTTCATGCGCTTTACAGCGGGCACTACGACTTCTTCTTCCACCTCGAGAGCATCATGATTTCGGCCACGCAGATGTGGGTGAATCGCTCCGATGACCTGAAGGCGCTTGATGCCATGCGCGAGGGCGACCCGGGCTGGTTTCAGTCGCACCGAATGGTGGGCTACATCCTCTATGCCGATCTGTTTGCCGGTGACCTGAAGAAAATACGCGAAAAAATTCCCTATCTGAAAGAGCTGGGCGTCACCTATCTACACGTCA
>CALBIE010000457.1 GCA_937893495.1 uncultured Verrucomicrobiales bacterium
CGAGTGATGCCAGGAGCTCCAGCTGTCGGCCAACGTCGTGTTCAATACCAATCGCGTTCAGGTCGTTCGTGTCCATGCTGGTCAACACCGTCACGCCAAGGACCAGCGGGGCCTCGTTGCCGGTCTTCACGGCTGTTTCCTGCGCGGCCTTTTCCGCCGCCGCCATCATCGCCGCGCCGCCGCTGGTGTGAATGGTAATCATCTGCACGTCCAGTCGCGTGGCGGATTCAACCGCTTTGGCAACGGTGTTGGGAATGTCGTGAAACTTCAGGTCGAGAAAGACCGCCGCGCCCGTGGCTCGAACCTGCCGCACGATGGCCGGACCGGCGCTCACGAAGAGTTCCTTGCCAATCTTGAAAGCGCCGACCGAGCCGGCAAGTTGTTGCGCGAGTTTCAGCGCCTGTTCCGGGGTGGGAACATCAAGGGCGACAATAATTGGATTTTTGTTCATGTATTCAAATGATGCGATTTCACTTTGTAGCGCAGGGGGGCATTCGGGCGAAACCCCGCTGCGGGAGCGCGGACCCCAGTCCGCAGCGGCGTTGCAGTAAAGAAATCATCTCTATACCGGCGACTATCGTTGCAAGCGTACGTTTCTGCGGCGTAAACGCCGCGCTCCGCAGGCTCTGCCCGAATGCGCCCTGGCGCAGGTTTCCAAACCTGCCATATCGCGGATTTCCCAATCCGCAGGGTGTTCTTCGCGCGAGGGGATGAGATATCGGACTTTTTGTAGTCATGCGTTGATGCCAACCGCGTCGGCAATGCTGGCGAGGTTTCTTTCCGCGAGTTTCTCACGCAAGCCGTTGACGATATTCTTCGCAATGCCCGGGCCTTCATAAACCAGCCCCGTGTAAACCTGAACCAGTGAGGCGCCGGCGGTGATTTTATCCCAGGCGTCGTCCGCGTCAAAGATTCCCCCAACCCCGATGATGGGTACGCGTCCCCGGGTTTTCTGAAAGAGATGGCGAATGACCTCCGTGCTGCGTTTGGCAAGTGGGCGACCACTCAATCCTCCGGCTTCATCGTAAATGCTCTTCAGCCCGGTATTGCCAGTTTCCGGTCGCGTGATGGTTGTGTTCGTAGCGATGAAACCGGCCACTTTGCGGGAGTCGTATAGGCCAACAATTTCGTCCAGCGCCTCAAAGCTAAGGTCAGGTGCAATCTTGACCAGTATCGGCTTCGAATCGCCTTGCCGATTCAACTCGTGCAGCGCGGTCATAATCTGATCCAGCGCCTGGCTATCCTGCAATTTTCGCAGATTGGGCGTATTCGGCGAACTGACATTGACGACGAAGAAATCCGCGTAGTCACGAAGCGCGTTGAAGGAATGGCAATAATCCTCCGCCGCTTCTTCGAGTGGTGTGATTTTTGATTTGCCGAGGTTGATCCCCACGGGATGGCGGGGCCAGCGATCCAGCAGTTGCCACTCCATCAGCTTCCCCGCGACCGCATCCGCGCCGGGATTATTGAATCCCATTCGATTAACGAGTGCTTCATCGGCGACGGCGCGAAACATGCGTGGCTTGTCATTGCCTGCTTGCGCGTGCTGTGTCACGCCGCCCAGTTCGGTGAAACCCAGGCCGAAGGATTCCCAAACCGGAACCGCCGCCGCGCGTTTATCCATCCCCGCGGCCAGGCCGACCGGATTCGGAAAGCGGAGCCCAAAGAGTTCGATAGGCAACGGTGCGGGGTTAAATAGAGAGGCAAGCGCGTCACAAAATAGCGGGTTGTAACTGATGTGGCCGAGCGTGTTCAGCGTGAAATCGTGAATCGCCTCGGACTCCTGTTGAAACAAAATCGGACGAATCAAAAATTTGTACAGCCCGGTCATCAGGGCACTCTAGCCGAGTAGCAACGCGTTGACCAGCCTCCGCACAGTTGCGCAGTTGGTTCGCAAGACATGGCGATTGGCTCTGGAGCCTGGAGTTTGGAACCTGGAGTTTTTCTTCCTGCTTTTCCCCTTGCCGCACCGGGCCCAAGACCACTTAATCCCTCCCATGCGTTTTGGAATCTGCAACGAAATATTTGATGGCTGGTCCTTGGACGATACTTTCGAGTACTGCGCGAAGATTGGTTACGACGCGGTGGAAATAGCACCGTTCACCGTCGCCAACTACGTGACGGACATTTCCGCCGAGCAACGACAGAAGATCAAGGATGGCGCGGCGAAAGCCGGCATTGCGATTTCGGGTCTGCACTGGGTGCTGGTCAAGGCCGAGGGGATGCACCTGACGCATTCCGATGACGCCGTGCGCGCGAAGACGACCACCTACATGCGCGAGCTCGTTGATTGCTGCGCGGATGTCGGTGGCAATATCATCGTGGTGGGATCGCCCGATCAGCGGAATCTGGAGAACGGCGTCACCTTTGAGCAAGGATGGGAACGGGCCACGAATTGTTTTCGCGATGCCGTCAAGTGCGGCGAAGACTGCGGCGTGACGGTCTGCTTTGAGCCATTGGCGCCGAGCGAGACCAACTTCATCAACACGGCCGCCAAGGGGATTGAATTCATCCAGCAGCTCAACAGCCAGGCGTTCAAGATCATTCTCGATTGCAAGGCGATGAGTTCGGAGAGCATACCGATTCCGCAGGTCATCCGGGAATCCTATCCGCACTTTGCCTATTTCCACGCCAATGACGAAAACCTCAAAGGGCCCGGATTCGGCAACACGGATTTCAAGGCGATTGGCGAAGCCCTGCGCGAGGTCGGCTACGACGGCACCGTTTCGGTCGAGGTGTTCAATTTCGAAGAAGGCCCCGAGGTCATCGCCACGAAGAGCCTTGAACATTTGAAGGCAACGGTGGCTTGACCTGAAGCGACACACTCACTAAACCAACCATCCAACATGGATCCCGCCAACCCCGCTTCATTTGCCGACGCCGTCGCCCAATTCCTCAGTACCGCTGTCGGTTACGTGTGGAACATCCCGCTGATTCTCCTGCTTGTCGGCAGCGGATTTCTGCTTTCGCTGCTCGTGCTCGGTGGACACGGACTCGTGCAATGGAAAGGTTTTCGGCATGCCATTGACGTGGTGCGCGGCAAGTTTGACGATCCGAGTGACCCGGGCGAGATTTCGCATTTCCAGGCACTTTGCACGGCGCTCTCCGCGACGGTCGGTCTGGGCAATATCGGTGGCGTCGCCGTGGCCATGCATTTGGGCGGGCCGGGAGCGACTTTCTGGATGATTCTCGTCGGTCTGTTTGGGATGGCGTTGAAATTTTCCGAATGCACGCTGGCGGTGAAGTATCGTCGAGTGGATGAAAAAGGCGTCGTGCATGGCGGCCCCATGCACTACATCGAACAGGGATTGGGGAAGTCCTGGAAGCCGCTCGCGATTTTTTATGCGTTCGGAATCATGGTTTCGAGCTGGGGGGCGGGAAACATGTTCCAGACAAATCAGGTGGCCAAAATTCTCGAAACGAACTTCGCGGTGCCAACCCTCGTCACCGGGCTCGTGCTGGCGGTTCTTACCGGCATTGTCATCATTGGAGGGATCAAGCGAATCGCCCATGTCACCGAAAAACTCGTGCCGCTCATGGGCGTCATTTACATCGGCGGCGCGCTGATGGTTATCTTCACCAACTTCGGCAAAGTGCCCGAGTTGATCATGATGATACTCCACGACGCGTTCAATGGCACGGCGGCGGCAGGAGGATTTGCGGGAATTGTGTTCAAGGAAGTGCTGATTCAAGGGGTGCGCCGGGCCAGCTTCTCCAATGAGGCAGGCATGGGTTCGGCCGCAGTAGCCCATAGTGCCGCAGCTACGAAAGAACCGGTCCGCGAAGGCGTGGTCGCGCTGCTCGAACCGTTCATTGACACCGTGGTCATCTGCACGATGACGGCCCTGGTCATTCTGATTTCCGGTGCTTGGAAGACGGACGCAAATGGCGTTGAGTTGACGGCGATGGCGTTTGATTCTGCCTTTAGCGGATTCGGACGTTACTTCGTGCCGCTGGCGGTAACGTTGTTCGCCTATTCAACCTTGCTCAGTTGGTCGTATTACGGCGAGCGGGGCGCGGATTACCTCTTTGGTGAACGCGGGGTATTGCCGTTCAAGCTGGTGTTTTGCGGATTCGCCGTGCTCGGGGCGGTTCAACCGCTGGCCCCGGTCATCGATTTCTCGGACATGGTATTCGGGCTGTTGGCCATTCCCAATCTGATTGCCGTTTGGGCGCTGTTCCCGATCTTGAAGAAGGAATCGATTTCCTATTTTGACCGCTTGTCCAAGGGCGAGTTCAAGAAGAAGGAATAGTCGTTTTCAGGCAGCGCTGACATCTCCTGTACCGGGTGCCCCACCCGGCGCAACGCACCTTTGATTCGCCAAAAACGCCGGGTGAGGGCACCCGGCCTACAAGGGCGCGAGGCTGTGTGCAATCGCTTACGACCCTTCACCAAACAGTTTCGCAAACAATCCGGTGGCATTGAGGAAAACCAGCGCAATCAGGACGGGTGCGACGACGCGAACGCAGATGAGCCAAATTCCGAAAAGCCTGGCATAGACGGTGCCTTCAAACTCCGCCTTCGCGATCTCCGGCTTCAGCTTCCAACCGACGAACAGCGAGATGAACAAGGCGCCGAGCGGAAGGAGATAGTTGGAAGCCAGGTTATCCAGGAATCCAAAATACTTGTCGCTGTAGGCGCAGCCGACCCCGATCAGAAAACATACCACACCGAACATGATGGATGCCATGTGACGCGGCATCTTGAACTCATCGACGAAGTAGGCGGTGATGACTTCCAACAGTGAAATCGCGGACGTCAGTGCCGCGGCCAGCAGGAGGCCGAAAAATCCGATGGAGACTATTGTGCCAGCCGGCATCTGCTGAAATGCCGCGGGCAGCGTTACGAAGACCAATCCGGGACCGGCACCCGGTTCGACATTGAATGAGAAGACAATCGGAAAAATGACAAACCCGGCGAGCAACGCGATGGCGGTGTCCATCGCCACCACCCAGGCCGCCGCCGAGACCACGCCGTCCTCTTTGCGAAGATAACTTCCGTAGGTCAGCATCGCCCCCATCCCGAGGCTGAGCGAAAAGAAGCATTGACCCATCGCATCGAGGATCACTTTGGGTGACAGCTTTGAAAAATCCGGTTTAAGCAGGAACTTCAATCCCTCGCCCGCGCCTTTTTGGCTGAGCGAAAAAACCATCAGCAACACCAGGATTATCAGTAGCGCCGGCATCAGGATCTCGCACCATCGTTGCAGTCCCTTTTGGACACCGGCGAATACGATTCCCACGGTCATCACCATGAAGATGCCGTGATACCAGCTTTGCAGCACGGGCGACCCCGTCAGTTCACCGAATATTTGCTTCACCGAATCCGGCGAATTCCCCGGTCCAAACGCACCCGAGACTGCCTTCCACAGGAACTCGATGCACCACCCGGCCACGACGCTGTAGAACGACAAAATCACGAACGCCGCCAGCACTCCCATGAAACCGATGGTCTGCCACGGCGACTTCGGGTGATCCAGTTCCTTGAACGCACCCACCGGATCACGTTGCGACGCTTTGCCCAGCAACACCTCGCCAATCAGAACCGGCAATCCGAGAAAGAGAATGAGCAGCAGATAAACAATGAGAAAGGCGCTGCCGCCGTTCTCGCCGACGATATACGGAAACCGCCAGATATTGCCCAATCCGACCGCGCCCCCGGCGGCGGCGAGAATAAATCCGAAACGACTTTTCCAATGTCCTCGAGGTTCGGTGCTCATGTGTTCAAATGGTATTGGCTTCGATCACTGACTTCGACAATGAGAATCGCATAGCCGGATTCTCTGACGCGCGATTATGCTTGTGGAGCCGCTAGAGCTGAAAGATTGGGGTCGCCTGCCAAGCTAGTCCCATGGGAAGGGAACGGTCATGACAATATTGGTAACGCCAAGCTGTTGTAATTCCTGGCCGGTCTTCTCGGCTTCAACGTTGCGGTTGCGTGAACCGTAGAATCGAAACAGTTCCATGGTAACAAGTTGGATGGGAAACTTGCTGGTCGATCTCATGGCCTCGGCAAGCTTCATTGCCGAGTTGAAATGTTCTTCCGCGGCTTTGTCATTCTTCCTTGCTGCCTCGATTCGCCCGGCTTCGAGCAGGAGATCGACATTGACTGCATGATTTTGGCCCAGTTTGGATTCGACAAATTTCGTCAACTTTTTCAAAGACTCGTCGGCCTTGTCTAACTTGCCGAGTTGCTGCAACACCCAGAGTTGTTGGAGGCTGGCGTAAACTACATCGCGGGTTTTTGGATTGAATTTATATACTGCCGCCCCTCCGGAAACCCCTCGGAGGCGGGTGCGATATTCTCCCATCAACTTGAGCGCGTCCTCGTAATATTTCTCGGCATCGCTCAGGCGATTCTGTGTTACGCGGAGCTGAGCCAGACCGATTTTAGCATAGCCGGCTGATGGAGAAAAAACCCCTTGTTTATTGATCGCGATTTCGTGGGAGCGATTGAGCATTCCTTCCGCTCGGGCTGGCTTGCCAAGCTGTACCAATACCTTCCCGTGCTGATACAAGGCCGATGCATATTGAATGCTTTTGTCACCGTGTCGTTGCAGATGTGCTTTGACGAGTAATTCCGCAAACGGCTCCGCATCACGATTTCGGTGAAGGAAAGTCAGGGTCCCTACCAGGTTTTCCAGGGATTCGCCATAATTGCTGTTCTTTTCTCCCCACGGGGTCGCTTCGGTGAGGGCTCCTCGGAACGAGGCCTCAGCCTGAAGGAAATTGTAATGTTCAAGGGCTTTCTTGCCCTCATCCCGCAATTGGCGATATTTTCGCGACGACTTGCCACCGAATAGCGCTGCTTCCGTTGTTGTCGGAGACACGGCGATTGTCGAGCCGAGTAACAGCATTAGGATAGAGATCCTGACGGGGTGGTTCATGGCAGATTCCTTGGGAATGTTATTGTTGGTCCTCGATTCGCCGATTCCTGATGACTTTGTTGCCTGAAACAGAATCTTCTTGCAAGCTGATACTCCGTGGCTGCGAAATGTATAGAGAAGAAAAGGCCATCGGCTAGGGTTCCCTCGCTCCAGAATTGGACTTTGAATCAATCCTGGCAATCTTCCAACCCATTGAAGCGATCACAATGCCAATGACCGGGCACAGTAGATTGAAAAAAGCGTATGGGGCGTAGGATGCCGCAGTAACTCCCAGCGTGCCGCCCATAAAAGCGCCACAGGCATTCCACGGAATCAGCGGGGAACTCAAGGTCCCCGCGTCTTCAAGCGTCCGCGAAAGGACTTTGGGTTGCAGGCCAGACTGCTCATACGCCTCCTTATACATCCGTCCGGGCAGGACAATGGAGAGGTACTGATCCGGAGCAAGAATGTTGACGCCGAAACAAGTGACGACAGTGGCCGCCACCATCTTGCCGGTGCCTTGCGCCAGTTTCATGATCGCCCCCGCCAAAGTCGGCAGCAACCCGGTTCGCTCCATCACTCCACCAAATGCCAACGCACAGAGAATGAGCGATACTGTCGGCATCATGCCTTCCAGACCGCCGCGAGAGAGAAGTTTGTCCACATTCTCGACTCCGGTGGTCGATACGAAGCCGGCTTGCGCGGCGCCAAGGATCTTGCTGACTGGCACGCCCTGCACGAAGCCCGCGAGCAATGCTCCAAGAACGACGCCTGCCATCAAGGCCGGCAGCGCGGGCAGTCGAAACACGACCATCACGATCACGAACAACGGCGGCAACAGGAGAATCGGGTTGAGATTAAAACTCTTCGACAAGGTTTCGCGAATCAGCGTGACCATCGCCGCATCCCCACCCTGTCCACTGGTTGAACCCAACAACGCATAAAGCACAAGGGCAATCACCAGCGCCGGAATCGTCGTATGGAGCATGTAACGAATATGCTCGAACAACTCCGCGCCCGTGACCGCCGCCGCGAGATTGGTGGTGTCTGACAGCGGCGAAAGTTTGTCGCCAAAATAGGATCCGGAGATGATGGCCCCGGCGGCCATCGCGGGTGAAATGCCCAATCCCTGGCCGACACCAATCAATGCAATCCCGACCGTGCCGGCGGTCGTCCACGAACTGCCCGTTGCGACGGAAACTACGCAGCAGATCAGGCAAGCCGCCACGAGAAAGATTGACGGGCTCAGCAGGTTCAGGCCGTGATAAATCAGCACCGGCACGATGCCGCTGGTGATCCACGTGCCGATCAGCATTCCCACCACGAGCAAAATCAGGATTGCCTTCAGCCCGATGGCGATGCCTTCGACAATACCTTGCTCGATGAATTTCCAGGAACATCCTTTGCGCACCCCCATCCCGGCGGCAACAATGCCGGCGAGCAGCAATGGAATATGGGGCGTGCCTTGGTAGCGAACGAGGCCTTCGCGCAGGAAAACGATGAGAGCGACAACCGGAATGAGCGCCTCCCATACCGTGAACGAAGCAGGCTTGGCGGATGATTCGGAATCACTCATGGAACGCTGATGGCTTTAGCCGCACTCGCCAGGGAAAACAAGTCAAAGGTCCGTCGAACAGATTTTTGGCCACGGATTGACACGAATATTCAGATGAGCTACCGGGGGATAAATGGGAATCCAATCGCCAAAAAGGTGCGGCATGAAGGAGGCAAACTGGTAGAATCGGAGTGTCGGCCTCCAATACGGCGAGGTTGGGAGCGAGCGCCACAGCCTGCCGCGCCGGAGACCGGCGCTCCAATTCGAATGAAACTCCTTCGGCGGATGCCTCATGCAACATTGGGCAAAAGAATTCTGAGCCTCCACGATTCCTTGATCGCGCATCGCAGCCATGAATCCGAAATCCCCCTCACCCGCCCTCCGGGCACCCACTCCCCCACTGGGGGAGTGGGATGGGTTGAGGGGGCGTTCCCGGTTCGTGGAGAGTTTCCTGTTCCTTCACGGCCTGCTCACGGACCTTGAACCCCGCAGAATCCCCACAGATGGCAGAGCCGACCCACGGATTCCGATTTGATTCATGCCTCTTTTCCCATCCGTGGGTCGGCTCTGCCATCCGTGGGCTACAATCGGCATTCGGTTCATGGGGAGGAAGAAACGTTTTCCGCCGATCGATGCATCGGAAGGTTATTCGGGTTGAACGTTCCGGATTGGTGATTATGATGCGGTCGAACCACCGGCACTACAATCATGCGAATCTCGTCTGCAACGACAAAGATTTGGGAAGCACGCCCGCCTCGGGCATCGTCTCTGGCGCTCTCGCCAGGGACATCGGAGAGGGTCGTCTTACGGAACCTCCGGGCTTTCCTTTCTACGGTTCTGGGCTTGCGCGAGGTCCGGGAGGTTTGCGCGAGGGCGCGCAAACCAACGCCCGAGGCGGGCGTGCTCCCCTTCGGTTGCGGCTGCGCCGTGCTGTGAAATTCGATCCTCAAACACCATGCCATACACCCTCGAAATCGAAGTCAACCAACCCCGCGCCAAGGTCGTCGAACTGTTCGACAATCCGGACAATCTTGCCTTTTGGCAGCCCGGCTATGCGAGCTACAAGCACGAGAGCGGTGAGTCGGGGAAACCGGGCGCGACGGCGCGGATTCGTTATCTAAAGAATGGCCGGGACTTTGACATGATTGAAACCATCACCGTCCGCAACCTGCCCGATGAATTTTCCAGCACGTTTCATACACCCGGAATGTTCAATATGGAGGTGAAGAATTTCTTTCACGAAGCCGGCCCTGACAAGACCCGCTGGGTGACGGAGAACAGTATTGAAGCCCAGGGTATCATGATGAAGGTCATGATGTTTTTCATGCCCGGCTGCGGGAAAAAAGAGTCCTGGAAATTCATGGAGTATTTCAAGGTATTCGCCGAAACGGGGGCGGATGTGCGGAAGATGGCGCGGTAGCTCCGGGTTTGGCGAATGGGTCCAGCCGACTTGAATCGTCTCCGGCCGGATACCCGGTCATTTCAACCCAACTTCCCGAGTCCATGCGGATAGTTTCTGTTGCAATGTTTTGACGATGTCCGGGTGGGTTTGTGACTGATTGACGGCCTCGCCCATGTCGTTTTCCAAGTCATAGAGTTCCACGCGTTTCGTTTTCGGGTCGCTCAGCAACTTCCAGTTGCCCTCGCGGATTGCGAGTGTCGGGCTGCGTCCGGCGACGGTCGGGTAATGCCAGAATTGTGGCTTCGTTCGTTGGAATGGTTTGCCCAGCAGAGCGGCGGTGATGTCTTCGCCATCTGACTGATAACCTTCCGGCATGCGAGCGCCGGCATGTCGGCCCAGCGTGGGAATGAAATCCGCCAGGTTGAGGACCGAGGTGTCGTCAACCCGACCGGCCGGCACGTTATCGGGCCAACGAACGATCAGCGGCACGCGAATGCCGCCTTCGTAGAGCGAGTGTTTCCAGTCGCGCAACGGCCGGTTGGATCCACCCCGATTTTTTCCAGCGCCATTGTCGCTGGAAAACAACACCAGTGTGTTCCTCGCAAGTCCCAGTTCTTCAAGCGTATCGAGCACCCGGCCAATCTGCCCGTCCATGAATCGCACCATCGCGTAGTGTACCTGCGCCTTGTCATTAAGGTGCGCAAATGGGCGGCGCATTTCCGCGGTCGGTTTCAGCGGCACATGCACGTCCTTGAACCAGACATTGACGTAAACCGGTTGTTCGCGTTGGTCGGATTCCCGGTGTTGTTTGAGAAACGCAATCGTTTCATCGGCAATTGCACGACTCGACCACGTCGCCCATTCATCGTCTGCGTAGGGATAGATGTCGTGGGGTTGCGGCCATGGTTTGGCGTTCTTCCACGTGGGACCGTTGCCAAAGGTCGAGCGAACGTGATCGAAGCCATATTCCGCGACCGGCGGAGCATCGGGATGATTGATGACCACCTTGTCGGATTTCCATTTCGAACCGCTGCCGCCGCCGAGATGCCATTTGCCAATCATCGCCGTGCGATAACCGGTTTGTTGGAGGGCTCGGGGAAACGACGGTGCCTTGACATCCAGCCAATCGGGCATCTGACGGCTTTTGTTCGCGGAAAAAAATGCGATGTGACCATGAATCCGATGCCGCGCAGGAAAGTGTCCGGTGATGGCCGTCGCCCGCGTCGGCGAACAGACGCAGTGACTCACGTAGAACTGCATGAAACGCGTGCCCTCCCGCGCCAAGCGATCCAGTCGCGGAGTTTGCGCCGCCTTGCTTCCATAACACGCGAGATCGCCGTAGCCCAAATCGTCGGCATAAAAGAATACGATGTTGGGCCGATCGGCCGCTGAAAACGCAGTCAGGGCGAACGATAGGCAGGCGGCAATCAGGACGAGTCTCTTCATGTTGAATGGAGGAGCATAGAACGGGCTCGCGGCTTGCGTAAACGAGGAAGTCAGTGCCCGATGCTCGTTGGAGTTCAACCTTGAGGTTGTCCGGGCACGCTAAAGCGTGAACTCCAACAAGGTTTCCGAATTCGCGCTAACACCCTCTTTTGACCTCCGTCGCGTTTCAAGGTCCAGTCCTGCCGTTCACAAACAGGTTCTCTGGTGACCGTCGAGGAAACAAGGTTCGCATTCATTCAGGGAACGGTTAGCGATCAGGGCCTGAAATCGACCTCGTCTGACCGCTTCGCAATGCGCATGCTGCTGGCGACGCGAATTATTGGTTCGCAAAACTGCTGATTGGCGGGACATGTTTTAGAGAAACCAGCGTGAATATCGAAGGCGTCTGCAAATACGCTGACGAACAAGGCATCGCCGAAAAAGAGGCGATGAAGAAAAGCATTGAAGCCAGGTCAAGGATTGCGTTGAAAGAGGCGCTTAGGTTTACGAGAAAGAGTAAGATATTGACCCGTAGTTAAACTGCTGGCACCGTTTCGACAATGAGACTTCGCGACAACCAGACTTTCATGTCGCTCTATTACGAGCCGAATTCTGTCGAGGTCGCCACGGGCGGGGCGGACTTGGTTGAATCAGTGGAATCATGGCAGCGGGAAACCAGGCAGCTTGGACAGGTTGCAACACCAGAACCAATTGCGAAGTTGATGGCGAACTGGGTGATGTCGGCCAAGCCGGGAACTGTTCTCGACCCGGCGGCGGGTTTGGGGGGATTGCTGGCGGCATGCCGCCGATTCAACAAGCGCGTCGAGTTGGTTGGCGCGGAGCGTGACGTGGAAACTTTGCAGCGCGCGAAGACCACAGCCCCGCGTGGCACGAAGCTGATTCTGTCGGACTACCTCAAGTCCGATGCGGGACTGTTCGACGGCATCATCGCCAACCCGCCTTACGTCAAGGCGCATCGGCTCGACTATTCGGCGAAGGATTGGCTTTACTTCGAGGAACGCCTAGGCACGCCGCTGGACCGGCTTACGAATCTTTACGCGCTGTTCCTGCTCAAGATTTGGGAAGACCTCGCGTCCGGTGGGCGCGCCGCCGTCATCCTGCCGGCGGAATTTCTCAACGCGAACTTTGGCGAGGAAATCAAGGAGCGATTGTTGCGGGCGATCAGGCCGGTGGGAATCGTGGTCTTCGCACCATCGCTCAATGTGTTCGCCGATGCTCTGACCACCAGTGCCATCGTGTTGCTCGAAAAGGGTCGGGCGCTCAATGCTCCAATCTGGGCCCGGTTGGCCGAATCAGTGGGGGAGGCGGAGGTTTTTGTTGAAGGATTGCTGGCGGGAATGATTTCATCCGCAGGCAGCGGTTTGATTGATTTGGCGGCGCTCAATCCCAGGGACAAATGGCTGAACCTGCTGTTGAACGGAGCGACTGAAAAAGTGCCGGTGCGGTTTGCAAAACGCGTTGGCGATTACTTCAAGTCCCGTCGTGGCATCGCCACGGGTGCAAACGATTTTTTTTGCCTGAGTCGTGCGGAGATGCGCGAACATCATCTTACAGCGGCGCACGTCGAGCCGTGCATCACCAAAGCCACGGATGCCAACGGGCTGGTGTTCACGCGCGAGAAGATGGACGCGCTGGTCGCGCGCGACCGACGGTGCTTCCTTCTCAATCCTTCTCGTAATGGGCAAAACCTCACTCGCTACCTTGAGCTAGGAGAGAAGCAGGGTATTCCGAATCGACATCTTCCAAGCCATCGGCCCGTTTGGTATTTGCCAGAAAATCGTGCAGTGGCCGACATTTGGGTGGCGGTGTTCTCGCGCGAGTCAGTGAAATTTATCCTGAATAGTTCCGGCGCAAAAAACCTGACTTGTTTCCACGGCCTCTACGCGAAGCCGGGGAACGGGTCGCTTGCGCCCCTGCTGACACTTTTCCTCAACAGCAGTCTGGGGCGGGAATCGTTCTCGCAAGTGAACCGGTTTTACGGAGACGGCTTGAACAAGCTCGAACCGAAGGACGTGGAAGACATGCCTTGCCCGGTAATGGCGAAGCTGAATCTCGCGGAAGCAAACGAACTCGCCTCCAAGCTCACGGAATTGGAAGCGTTGGCGCTGGACGAGCGGACGGCGTGCATTGACAAAATTGCAGCGCGCTATTTCGACGTCGCTGAGGGAGTCAACCCTCTGGCAGAAGAACTTTCTTCATCGCGGCAGCATCAAGTTCGAAGCCGCCGCCCTGCGGGACAACATACGCATCGTGCCGTCCGAGTTCCGTGACGCGTTGCTCGGCCGCGAATGTGGGGAGACTTGTTGCCTTACCGACACGCGCGCCTCGCGTAATCGGAATCATGATGGTGGATTTCTCCTGACTCTTGGCCGGCGTTTCAATCGAGTAACCTTCACCGCTGGCGATATTGGCGAAGATGTCGAGAAAGTTGATGGCGAAGACGGAATCGAAGAACACCTGGCAGTAGGTCTGCGGCACGCGATGTCGCTCCAGCCAGCGATAGACAATCACGAGATCTTCAACCTTCACAGTGAAACTCGGTGTTTCACGTCCGGTCGTGTTCCCGTCTTCACGTTGCTTTTGCCTCACGGCCATATATCGCAATGCTTCAAACTTGCTGGAACGAACTTCGACGGCTGCCACGGCACGCTTAACCAGTGCTTCAGTCTCCGAGTGGGCGCGTTCCGACATGTCGGTATCCACAGCTGCGGTTGCAGGAAACAAAAGCAAGTCGGGTCGCTTCCCGAAAATCCGCGTCTCTTCCATACCCGCGAGATAACGCGCCTTGAATTCCGGATGCCCTGCCGCAATGCGATCGGTGTTCCCGTACTGCGTGACACTGAACTTCGGTAGCGCAGTGACGATTGCACTGGACAACATGCGTTCGGCCCAATCGCCCATTGCACGATTAGCGAGGAATTCGGAGCGTGCGTCCGTCGGCACTCTCGCTTTCTTCGTTGGCTTCGGTCCCTCTCCGCCAAACGTGAGATGGCGCGCCTCAATCCCCTTTGCAGTCAGTTTGGCAATGACGCCGTCCAGCGTGCCTTTCAATTGCGGGAAGTAATGGCTGCTCATCGCTTCTTCTCCTCGAATGTGAACAGATCCTTGACTTCGACCTTAAGAACCTTAGCGAACTTCTCCAACCCCGCGACTGACGGAGAATTCACGCCCCGCTCCACCAAGCTGATGAACTCAACCGAGCAGGCGAGGGCTTCCGCCAGTTTCTCCTGTGTGAGTTTTCGACCTTTGCGGAGTGCGGCGATGCGTCGGCCGAGTTTTCGTTGGAGCACGCAGTTTAACTACCAGATTGGCTTGAATATCACCACGTAGCTAAACTACGGCACGTACGAAATCGCCTTTGATTTCATCAAATTCCTTTCGCCGATATCAGGCAGGCTGAAACGCATGTTCGTGGGCGCCAGTTTTGCTCCTGAATACTGACGCTCAGCAAAAAAACTTTTCCATTCTGTAATAATCCTTCTTTCCGTGGCGACTAATCAATTAAAGGCTCTGAATATTGAATCCGCCGCCAGATGAAAAACAGTTCCTGGAACTGATCGACGGGAATCGAACCAGGATTCTCAAGGTCTGCCGTGTCTATGCGTGGAACGCCGCCGACCAGGACGACCTGTATCAGGAAATCCTGTTTCAAATCTGGCGGGGACTGCCGGGCCTGAAAGAAAGTGCTCATGCAAACACCTGGCTTTACCGCATCGCCATCAATACCTCGATCAGTTTCGTCCGCAGGCGCACGGCTCGTGGCGGTCCGGCTGTGCCGCTCGATCACGAACAGCTTACTCGCCACATCGAAGCGGGTCAGACGCATGACGACGGCGCGGAGGAACAACTCGCACGGCTTTACGACGCCATCGCGCAACTCAACGAAGTGGAGAAGGCGTTGGTCACGCTGTTTCTGGAGGATTTTTCCTACGAAGAGATGGCCGAGGTGCTCGGCCTCAGCGCGAGCAACGTGGGCGTGATGTTGCATCGCGCGAAAAAGAAACTCTCAACCATGATGAAGGAGGCTCCATGCACGACGACGCCTTGAAACAATTGTGGAACGGGCAACTCCTCGAAGACCTGCCCCCGCTGCCCGACGAAGCCCAACTCGCCGCCATGAAAACGCGGATGAAATCCTTCGACAAGACCATCAGTTGGCGGGACTTCGGCGAAGTCGCGGTGTGTATTTTTACCACTATCTTTTTCGGATGGAATCTGATCTTTCGGAACAATTCCCCACTGACCCAGGCCGGCTGCGTTGTTCTCATCGTCAGTTCAATCTTTATCGGCTGGAAGCTGATCACGAGCAAACGCCGTTTGCCAAAAGCGGCCGCCGACGCTCCCTTGTTCGATGCAGTGAGAGTGGAATTGCAGAAAGTGGAGAACCAAATCAGCCTGCTCGAATCCGTGGCGTGGTGGTACCTGCTGCCGCTCTTCGTCGGGGTGTTGATGTTTCATTGGGGCGGCTCGGTAAGCATTATACTCAGCCTCATCTATTCCGCCGCCGTCATCGGGTTGTTCGTCTTCATTTATCGGCTCAACCAACGTGCGGTGAAAAACAACCTGCTGCCGCTGAGACTGCAACTGGCATCATTGCTTCATTCGGCCGAAACCGGCGAACCGCTTGATCCGGCGCATCTCGCAGGTTTGCGCACGATAGCTCTCTCAACGGCAACCGCCCATCAGGTCAATACTGTTGAATTCAAAGTCGCCTTCTGGCAGCTCGCCATCTACGGCGTCCCTGGAATTGTCGGAATCTGGTTCTTTTTGACGCTCAGCTTGACCATGGGCAACACCGACTGGATGGCGAACAAGCGGGGCGTGGAGACGCCCGCGCCAATGGTTCGCACCCTGGCAACGAATGAAACAACCCTGACCAATCGCTATTTCATCGTCACGCGAAAGGTGGTTGACCTGTTCAATGCAGGCGATTATGCCGCCGTGCAAAGGCTTTACAAGCCGGGGATGAGCAAGGTGTCGCCGCAGAAAGAAACATCCGATTTTTACACCCGGCTCGCCACGAAATTCGGCAGGATCGAAAAGTTCGACGGACCAACGGGCTACGGGTACCGCGGGTGGACCGCATTCCACCTGAATTGCCAGCGCGGCGACCTGACGATGAGCCTGGCGCTGGACGCGGACGACAATATCTCAGGGATTTATTTCAAGCCCGCGTCCATGCATCACGCGATTGTCCAGAACATCAAGCCATTCCTACGGCGGTTTTTCAGTTGGCAGCATCTGGTTTGGGGTGCGCTCTCGGTCCTGGGCGGATTGCTCTATACCTGGCTCATCCAGAAAACCGTCAAACGGGCCGTGGGAATCAGCACGTTGGGGATTCATCTGCAAAATGGGATGAAGCTTTTTCTCTGGGACGAAGTAAAAGAGGTTCGGCCCTTCAGGTTTCTGAACATTCGAAATCTCTGGTTGATCAAAGAGTCAGGGGAAAAGACGCCCATGCACTGGAGTCCTCTGGTACGACATTCTGATCTGAAGGTGGCGGTTGAACGATGCGCTCCGGCTGATCATCCCATCCGTAAACACCTCTCTTTGCTACGACCTGAAACCACAAAGAAAACCATTATGAAAAGAATAGTCCTCGTTGGAATTGTCGTGATCGCACTCGGAGCGATTCTATTCGGTCGCGAGAGTGGTTCCCAACCTACCGCCATTGAGTATTCGGACCCCGTTTCAAAAATGCTCGAGGGCGTTCGCGTGAAACACAAGTTTCCGGCACTGGCCGCGGCCGTGGTCGTCGATGGAAAGGTTGTTGTCACCAATGCGGTCGGCTTTCGCAAAGACGGCGACCCGGAACAGGTCACCGTTGACGACAAGTTCCACCTTGGTTCCGTCACGAAATCTATGACGGCCACGGTTGCCGCGATGCTGGTCGAGCAGGGGAAGCTTTCGTGGACGAAAACCATTGGCGAAGCCTTTCCAGAATTGAAGAATGAGATCCATTCCGACTATCTCGGCGTCACTTTGGAACAGCTTCTGTCCCACCGCAGCGGCGCTCCAGGCAATGCTCCGGGCGATCTGTGGCGCAAAGCCTGGGCAGCAACAGGCCCGGCGGCTGAGCAACGACTGGCGTTTGTCGAAGGGCTTTTGGCGCGCAAGCCGGAATCGAAACCCGGAACGCAGTTTGTCTATTCCAATCAGGGCTCCACCATCGCGGGGGTGATGGTGGAGCGAGCAGGGGGCAAAACGTGGGAAGACCTGCTGCGTTCGATGTTGTTCGAACCGCTCGGAATGACCACGGCCGGATTTGGCGCGCCAGCATCGCTCGGCAAGGTGGATCATCCGTGGGGCCACACAAAAGTGCTGGTGTTGGGACGCCGGCCGGTGCCGCCGGGACCGCAGGCCGACAATCCCCTGGCGATCAGCCCGGCAGGAGCGGTGCACTGTTCGCTGGGCGATCTGGCGAAGTATGCGGCGTTCCACATGGCCGGAGAACGGGGCGAAAGCAAACTGCTCAAGGCGGAATCATTCAAAAAGCTGCACACGGTTGTTGAAGGGAACAAGGATTACGCCCTCGGCTGGGTGGTGTTGAAACGTCCATGGGCCAACGGTCGCGCGCTGATGCACAATGGCTCAAACACGATGTTTTACGTCGTCGTCTGGATGGCTCCGGATAAAAACTGCGCCGTGATTGTCGCCTCAAACGTGGGGGTGGGTGAGGCCTTCAAGGGTTGTGATGAAGTGGCGGCAAATCTGATCAATCAGTATTTTGGTGAGTAATTGCTTTTGCTTCAAAACAGCAGAAATGGTGTCGGTGTCAACACACCTTTTTCGAGAAAAATGAATCTACCAAAGGACAAGTTTGACATGGCTTCAGTCGAGGCGTTGATGGCATTGCCGTCTGAAGAGATCATCCCGAACATCCGACCGCTTCTCGAATGGCTTCGAGATATCAATTGGCCAGTAGCGGGACCAGTAGCAAAATTACTTTCTCGCCATGGAAACGAGTTGATCGAACCAATTAGAGAAGTGCTAAATAGCGATGACGCTATCTGG
>CALBIE010000458.1 GCA_937893495.1 uncultured Verrucomicrobiales bacterium
GTTACCAGGACCCTGAAGCCCCACCTCCGCCCGAGGAGCCCCCTCCAAATGACCCGCCACTGCCACCGCTGGTCGCGGCGGACCGCAGAATGAAGAACAACAAAACTCCGAGCCCGGCGATCAGCGCCCAGCCCCAACCGGTACGGCCCCGCTTGAACAAGGAAACTATCACTCCGATGATCAGGCAGACCCCCAGGATGAATACTGGGATAACCCACCAGGGATTCTTGGGTTTTGGTAGTGCCAGGCCCCGGGCCATCTTATCCAAGGCATTGACGCCCTCGCGGATGCCACCGGAAAAGTCGCCCTTCTTGAATGAAGGAACGATCAAGGTATCCATGATGTGCGTGGCATCCTGATCATTCTTTCCGCCCCACGCCTGGCCGAGTTCGATCCTCGCCTTCCGGTCACCCACTGAAACCAACAACAAGATCCCATAGTTCCGATTCTGCGAACCGATCCCCCACTCGTCGAACAACGCCTGCGCGTAGGATTCGATTGTCATATCAGTCGCCTGAAACGAAACCAGCGAGGGAATGGTGACCACGATGACGGGTATTTTCTCGTCCGACAACAATGCGGCAGCCAGTTCGTCAACCGTCTTCGCATCCGAAGCGTTCAGCAGTCCGGCCGGGTCAACATAGAAATGCTCCTTGGAGGGTTTGTTTGGGAACGTCACCGCATTGGTGCCCGCCGCCACCGAAAAGGCGAGCACCAGGACTAAGGCGGGCAGCAGTCGTTCATGTCGTCCCATGGGGTTTCTCGTATCATTGATTGTCTGACAAAACAAGTAATCAGTCCACGACACCGTTGCCATTGGCCGGCATTGCTTCGATTCGGCAATCAGCGTTCATCCGCGTGAATCAGCGGTTTGATGTCTGCCTCATTCCGGCTCATCGGACCACCACATCGGAGATGTTCTTGTCCCAATTCAATGTGCCGGACCGCGTGAGTTTTCCATTCTCTCCAATCGTGTAAACCATCAGCGTGGCCGATTGAAATCCGGCAGCGACGAGATACCGGCTACCTGGATGATACGGCGTTGGTTTCAGACCGCCCCGACGGCATCCGGCGTTATAAAGATGTTGCGTTCACGAAAGGGGGCCGGACTTTGATGCAGCAGAAGGTTGCGCATGGCCCTGCCCTCGCTGGCGAAGTAAGGCTGTGGCGCGCGAATAATCTGCTCCGTCCATGCCGGTGGACTCCATCCCTTGCCCCGGGAAAGGTACACGGCCACGGCCTGCAGGTAGGCTTCCATCAACTGACGCTGGCCGACCCCGGCCAGGTCTGGTTCCTCCTCCAGCCGGTCGCGCCGCGGGTCGGCACTGAAGGCATGGTAAAAGTCCTTGAGCACGCTCTCGGGCTGTCCCTGGGACCAAAGTCGGGCCACCTGCAACAGGGTTTCTGGACGTTCAAAGCTCATCAATAATTTCCTGGATAAAATACCGGCTCTTGGGCTCTATTCGTTCGGGCGGATAGTACCTGGCTACGGTGCCCTCGACTTCTTTGGCGGTCGTCAGCTTCAATTTTCTTAGAAGGAACATAGCATCCTCCTTGTCATGTTGTCCAATCCCCACCCGGGCGGCGCAGCATTTCATGGCCAGCAGATAATCGTCGGTCGGCCGGACAATGCGCAGATGACTGAATTCATGAACATCCAACTGAGGCATGGGCGGGTTGATGAATCCCTTGGTGCCATCATTGATCCAATCTGCCGGGAGGTTCTCGCGCTCCGCAATGACGGCAATCGCCGCCCTGACCTCTGCCGTTGGGGCAAAGAGGGCATCTATGTCCTGGTGCTGTTCCTGGCTTTGAACGCCAGCACCATTGCGGCGCCTCCGCAAACAGCCAGTTCGCCGGTGATATCCTTCGCTTTGAGCTCTTCATTGAGCATCCCGAGATAGCGCTGGATATCCGCAAACGTCAGTCCGTTTTTGGGCGATTCATTCATGGCCTGCTTCACTCATCATACCCCTACACCTTCCGGGAGGAAAGTGCGAGGCACGATCCGGTGGCGTGGATAAAGCGGGTGGACGCGAAAATGCCAACCGAGGTGAGTTCAAAATAGAACGCCGACGCCGGCAAATCGCTGCCAAAGAAGACGCGGGAAAAAGGGAAGAAGAAATAGCGTATTTCCGTAGAGGTTTCAAAACCCCGTAGCAGCCGAGGTAACGAGGCTCTGATTTGCTTGCATATTGAGCCTCGTTACCTCGGCTGCTACAGTTTTGTAGTTGGCTCTCGTGCCTCGCCAAGTTATCGAGCCACCACATCGGAGATGTTCTTGTCCCAATTCAAGGTGCCGGACCGCGTGAGTTTTCCATCCACGCCAATCGCGTAAACCATCAACGTTGCCGACTGAAACCCGGTGGCGACGAGATACCGGCTGTCCGGTGAAGCCGCGAGACCCCAGGGGATTTTGTCGGCGGGAGTCAAGCCGATGAGTTCGAGGCTGGCATCGCTCAGGACCTTGTAGCCGGCGATGAAATCGAAGTCGTGTTTGTGCCCACGGATTCCCGCGTATAGGAATTTGCCATCCGGTGTCAGCAAAATGTCCGAGGAACTCACGCCATCAGACGGCGCGTTGTCGCCTACCGCCCTGCCCCGTTTCCAGAACGCAAGTTGACCGTCTTTGGCCTGGCGATACAGCGAGATACCAAGTCCCTGCTCTTCACTGAAATATACGACTGGCAATGTAGGGTGGTAAGCCATGTGCCGCGGACCGGTTCCTTCCGGTGGATTCGCGTTCTTCGGATCGAGCGGCGTCAGTCCGCCGATCTTTGAATCAAAGGCATACTGAAAGAGCGCGTTATTCCCCTTCACATACGGAATGTAAACGAAGCGGTTGTCCAGTGACGGGAGAACGCAGTGCGCTTCCTTTCTCCCTTCATTCAATCCTGCCATCCGCGCGCCCGGCACGCCGTCTTTGCCCAGCGGATACACATCGACGTGACCCGATCCGTAGTTGCAACCGAGCAGAAATTTGCCGGCGCGATCGACGCTCAAATATGCGTAATCCCGGTCGAGCTTCACTGGCACATTGCGAACGGGTTTGCCAGTCGGATCGAGAAACACCGCAGCGGCATTGTTGCCGGCTTTTTCCGACCGGCCCGAAATGTAGAGGACAAGCTTCGTCGGATGATCCGTGATGGTTCCCGATCGGAATCCGAGGTCCAACGTTTGCGAGAGCTTCAGCAAGACGCCACTACCCGCCGGCTTTGCGTCAATGACCAACAGGGCGTTCCTTTGGGGGCTGGGCGCGTAAATGTGAAACGAATCCCTGGTCGGATTCCCAGACAACACACCGAGACCGGCGACCATTCGCCGCCCCAGTTCGTGACAGCCCTTCAGCCCGATGT
>CALBIE010000459.1 GCA_937893495.1 uncultured Verrucomicrobiales bacterium
TCGTCAGCACGAAGAATTGATTATGAATAGCTATTTAACGCCCAGCACACTAGAGTCTGTTCCCAACGGGGAGCGCTATCAGGATACCGGCGACGGACATCTGGCCCGGTTTCAAACTGCGGCCGATGGCGTCAATGCCGCCCTGCGATTTCAGGCGTTGCTGCGCGACAGCAAGTGGCCGGGAGAAGCCCCCAAGGTCCGCATCGGGCTGCATCAGGGTCACGTCACCGAAATCAAATCCGATGAGGATGGCCCGACGAAGTCAGTGGGAATGCCCATCAACCTGGCGGCCCGCATCATGGGGCTGGCCCAGGGTGGGCAAATCCTCCTGACCCGCGCCATCTTCGACGATGCCCGGCAATACGTGCGTACCCATCCATCCTTGGAATCCGATATCCCCCTCGCCCCCACCGGGGGAGAGGGCCGGGGTGAGGGGGCATCCTCGCACAAGCCAGACGAGGAGAGTTCACTCGAAATTCCTGAACTGGAATGGAAGGCGCACGGCAAATATCTGCTCAAGGGTCAGGACGAACCGATGGAGGTGTTTGAAGTGGGCGCGGTGAAACTGGCCCCATTTATCACCCCACCTGATTCCGAGAAAGCCACCCGTGCGGTCACGGCTGAAGAAGAAGCCACGCTGGGCTGGCGACCGGCGGCGGGATTGCCCGTGCCCCATCGCAAGGGATGGGTGCTCGAACGCAAACTGGGCGAAGGCGGCTTTGGTGAGGTCTGGCTGGCCTCACATGAAAAGCTCAAGGAACAGCGGGTTTACAAGTTTTGCTTTGATGTGGACCGGCTACGTTCCTTCAAGCGGGAGGTCACGCTGTTCCGGCTCATTCGTCAGGCGTTGGGCGACCGCAAGGACATCGCGGTGATCCACTACATTCATTTGGAGGGTTCGCCCTACTTTCTGGAACTCGATTACGCCGAAGCCGGTGATTTGAAACACTGGGCGGAGCAACAGGGCGGCATCGACAAACTCCCGCTGCAACAACGGTTGGACATTGTCGCGACGATTGCCGAGGCGGTGGCGGCGGCCCACTCGGTGGGCATCATTCATAAGGACATCAAGCCCTCGAACATCCTCATTCGTGAAAACGAAGACGGCACGATTCAACCGCAACTGATGGACTTCGGTATCGGGTTCCTGAGTGACTCGAGCCAACTCGATGCGGCGGGCATCACGGCGGCGGGATTCACGGAGACGGTGATCAACCAGAACGAATCCTCGCGCACCGGCACGCGGATGTATGCACCACCCGAGACGCTTTCGGGCAAGCCGTTTACGACGCAGGGCGACATTTACTCGCTGGGAGTCATGCTCTACCAGATGATCATTGGAGATTTGGGCAAACCGGTGGCCTCAGGGTGGGAACGGGATATCGAAGACGAACTATTACGGGAAGACATCGCCGAGTGCGTGGCGGGTGAACCGGGGCGGCGGTTGGAATCCGCCGCCCTCATTGCCGCGCGAATCGAATCGCTGTCTGAGAGGCGTGAAATTCGACGTGCAGCGGACCGTGCCCAGAGGCAGCGTGCGATTCGCAGGCGACTGGTGCCGATCTGTCTTATTGCCGTCGGCTTGTTCGCGGTGCTCATGGTGAACCTTCAAACCAATTTCGAAAACGAACGGGGGCAGCGAATTTTTGCAGAAGCGTCTGAGGAGCGTTCAAAGGTTGACGTGAAGTTGGCCCAGCACCGCGAACGAACGGCTCGCCAGAATCTGTATGCCGCAAATCTAACAATGATCCAGAACCACTGGGACGCTGGTGAATATGGGGCAGCGCGAAATCTCTTTGCCGGTTTGTCCGATTACGACGATCATGGTTTCGAATATGGGTACTGGAACGAAAGATTGAATCCCTCACACACGAAAATCATTCACACAGGAAGTTCATACCAGATACTTGCGGCTGGCTCGATTGACGATGAAATCGTGGCCGTTAAGGGAAAGGCAATCTACTTCTGGAAGGATATGCACGCCGGTGAACCGGAGAAGATTGCATTTGCTCGAGGCAGTGAAGTCACAGCAGCTCGCGTGTCTCCGAACGGCACGCGGATTATTGCCTTGCATGCGGGCGGAGCAATGGGAGCAGACATCGCGGCGAAAGAAAATCCCACAGAGCGGAGATTGCCCGAAAGGACAATTCTGTCGGTGTGGGATACGCGAACACGCACCTGTATCGCAACAAACATCGCGGTCGGGGATGGGCGAAAGTTCAATGGACTGGACGGAATTGTCTTTTCCGCGGACGATTCCATGGCTGCCGTTCACTGGAGCAACCCGTCCGTTTCATCTAAGGCGACGAACGATTTCCTGGAGATATGGGATATCGGTAAAGGTATGAAAACTGGAAGCATTGCCTTTTCTCAGTTGCGAAACCCTGAATTCAATTATCCAGCTTTTCTTCCGGAAGGGGATTTGATTTTCCCGCGAAGGCCGGTAGCGGCGGTCTATTCCGTAAACGGGAAAGAACAACCAAGCAAAATCCCTGTGACAATGCCTTGGCACTATCTTCAATTTACCCGCGATGGTTCTCGGTTCGCCCAGTTCCGGCGCAAATTTCCAATCGCTGGCAGGGGTATTTCTTACGCGATTCAAGTATCGCAATATCCATCGCGCAAATCGATCTCAACCATTGAGTTGACCGGGAGCAAGATTTCCAAAATCCGAAAACCATCTTTATCGCCTTCCGGTTCAATTCTGGCGGAAGCCGGAGACGAACTGGTTATCAACCTCTGGGATTCCAATTCTGGAGATTTGATTGGTAGTGTACAAATACCGGAGAGGGCAGTGTCTTTGACGTTTTCGCCTGATGGGAAGCGCCTGATTGCCGGCCTTTTCGACGGTTCGGTAGCCGTTTGTTTGATACAGCAAGCTCTTCAGAAGCCGATGGTGCTCACCGGTGACGGCTATTATTGGGCGGTAGCGACAGCCATTGGCTCGCCCCTTGTTGCGGTTGGCAGTCGCACAATGCTCGAGGTTCTGAAAGGCCCGAATCTGAGTCTGATCAGCCGTTCTGAACTTCTATTCGAACCCTTTAATTCCAATTTCATTTTTTTCAGCAGCAAGGAATCGTATTTTCAAAGAATGCACGCAGCCTAGCCATTTACGGGAGTAGTCCAGCAACTCTGGCGAATCTAACGGTAATCAATGGTAGTGCATGGGACAAGCAGACGGCATTGATTGTTTCTGGACGATTTCAAGGCGGGACAAACGAAAACCTTCACATTTATGACGCCTTTTTTACGAGCGACACCCGGCTGGTGACTGTCAACGTTGGGATGGATGCTGGTATCGATGCTGGTATCCAGCATTGGGACGTTGAATCCGGCACTCTCCTCCACGTGGATGCCCGCAAATGGGACAGGTGGGTAACTGTAACAGCGCATACTCCCGACGGGCGGTTGTTGGCCCATTCCTCGACCAACCTGCTGGTGGTCGAGCGGTTGAACGATCAGGGCTTTTTCGAACCGGCGCATCAATTCCAACTCCTGCATCGCGTTTCGAGTAGCATTGCACTTTCGCAGGACGGCAGAACGGCCGCTGTATTGTCAATGAAGGGGATAGACGTGTATGATGTGGAATCGGGTCGCCATCTCTACCTCCTTCGGCTGCCAAAAACTGATTTCGTCAGGAAGACGGAATTAGTTTTTTCGCCCGATAGCACCAGACTGCTAACGCAGATAGGAACGGAAATTAACCTTTGGCATCTAGCGTCTGGCCGGCGCTTGTTGGTTCTTAAAATGCCAGAGCGCGGTTTCAACCATAGAAATTTAAAACCCGCATTTAACTGGATGGGCGATCGCATTTACGCGTTGAGTAGTGGCTCCCTTCAATTCTGGACGGCTGCAGCACAACAAAAGTGAATTCGTCGAGTCGGGGATCTATCCATTTGCTGCCTTTGGCGATCTTATCGCCGTTGGCTTTTCGGTTCTTCAAGACGAGACACTTGAAGATCAGTGCTGGAATTGAGAATCCAATCACACAGTTGGAGGCCAATGATCCCAGCCCGGCAAAGCCGCAACCCACGGGGAGCACGCCCGCCCCGGGCGTTGTTACTGGCGCCATCGCCAGGAACCCCGGCGCGGGTCGCCTTACGGAGCCGAGGTCTTCCCTTTCATTCGCATCCGGGCACGCGCCAGCCACAAGGGGTTTTCGCGAGGGCGCGAAAACCGACACCCGAGGCGGGCGTGCTCCCCGAAATCTTTGTCGCTGCAGCAAAGTTTCGCGTGATTGTAGTACAGATGGACGACAATCGTGACGTCGGGGTATTCCGAAACGTGATCACTTGCCGAATGCCTCAGAAACTGCTACCCATCCTGCCGATTCCCGTAAATCAGAATTCGCTTTGCCATGTCTGAACCTAAAAAATTTGATCCGGTTTATCTCAATTCCCGCCGCGAATCGGCGTTCGTGCTCTGCACGTGGCTGGTGTTTTGCGTGTGGGTGGTCGGTGTGTGCCTGAAAAACGGCTACGACATCAACCCCGATAATCTACAGGTCACGATGGGCATGCCGTCATGGGTGTTCTGGGGCATCGGCCTGCCATGGTTGATGGCCAACGTGGTGACCATCTGGTTTGCGCTGAAATTCGTCGCCGATGATCCGTTGGAGGATCCGCCGAGCCAGACGGCCGCCGAAGCCGGCAACGATTCCACCCCGGAGGCCGGCAATGAATGAGGTCGTCGGAACCCTGCAGGCCGTTTCGCAGACGAGCATCGCCTCCAACGCCGCGCTGATCAGCTTTGGCATTTATCTGGTGGGCGTCTTTGTGCTCGCATGGCTGGCCGGAAAGGTCATGCAGAAGCGGGAGTTCATGAACGAATACTTTCTGGGCAGCCGCAATCTCGGTGTCTGGACGTTTGCGCTGACATTTGCCGCCACGTCCGCATCGGGCGGAAGTTTCATGGGATTTCCATCATTGATTTACACCCACGGCTGGGTGTTGGCGTTCTGGATCGCGAGTTACATGATGGTGCCGCTGGTGGGTCTGGCACTGCTCGCCAAACGGCTGAACCAAGTCTCCCGCATGGCTGGTGCCATCACCGTGCCGGAGGTATTGCGGGAACGATACGGCAGTCGGGCAGTCGGGATTACCGCGACGGTGTTGCTTTTGTTCTTCATGTTTTTTTACCTGGTGGCGCAGTTCAAGGCAGGCAGCAGCATCCTCACCATTCTGCTGCGGGACGTAGAGGTCTATCGGAGTGCGGTAAGCTGGACGGCGGGTATCACGTCCGACCTCCCGTGGATCGGGCAGGCCAAACCGGATTATCTTCTTTGCCTGATCGTCTTTGCGGTCAGTGTGGTGGTCTATACCACTTATGGAGGCTTCCGCGCCGTCGTCTGGACGGATGTCATGCAGGGCATCGTGATGATTCTCGGCGTAATCATCATGTTGGGACTGGTCCTCTGGCAGACGGGCGGACTCGGTAACGCGACTCGAAAACTGGCGGAGATGACTCCACCAGAAAAAGGTCACGCCGTTATTCACCTATTGACCGCAACCAACCGACCGGTCGAGGTGCCATCAGGAGTCTGGCTGGAACTGAAGGACGACGCGGGAAAACGAACCGGGATGATTCGTACTGCCGGAATCGCAACCATCCCGTCCGGGGCAACCACCAGCGAACCATTTCCCGCATTGAAAATCACCACGCCGCATGAAATCGAAGAGATTGTTCCCGACAAACTGAACATCCAGCTCCGGACATCATTGCAGGACAGTGTTCCCTACAAATCCGGTGCCGGAAAACGAGGTGTCTATGTCAGCGCGCCCGGTCCGAGCGCCGACAAGGAAGTCGGGTTCCTCGCGATGGGAATGGCGTTCAGCTTTTTCGTGTTCTGGGCATTCGGCGGTGCCGGCCAACCCAGCAGCATGGTTCGTCAGATGGCATTCAAGGATTCCGCGACATTGAAACGCTCGATTATCACGGTGTCGATCTACTTCTCGGTCATCTATTTTTCGCTGGTCCTGATCTTTGTCTGTGCCCGCATCTTTCTGCCCGGACGGGAAATGGAGTCGGATCGCATCATGCCGGAAATGGCGGCGTTCCTCACGGCTGCGGCCGGCGTTCCATGGCTCGCCGGACTGGTCGTCGCCGCGCCATTCGCCGCCGTCATGTCCAGTGTGGACAGTTTCCTCCTGATGCTTTCGTCCGGCGTCGTTCGCGACATTTACCAGACCAATATCAACCCGAATGCCCCCGAACGAACGATTCGTATTCTGACCTACACATCCACGGCTGTATTGGGAGCGCTGGCCACTTTCGCGGCGTTGAATCCCCCCGAATTTCTCCAGACGCTGATCGTTTTTTCCACCGCCGGTCTTGCCGTGGCCTTTCTGATACCGATCTCGCTCTCGATTTACTGGCCGCGAATGAACATCCCCGGAACCATCGCGGGAATGGTCGGAGGCTGTCTCATCCTGCTCGCCCTCTACATCAAGGGCTACATGGTGATGGGCAAGTTCGCCGCCTACGATCTGCTCGGCCTGCACTCCTTCATCTGGGGATTCATCGGGTCGGCAGTCTGCGCCGTTGTGGTCGCGCTGCTGACCGCGCCTCCGGATGAAAAACTCGTCAAACGCTATTTCCATTCAAACAAATGAAAACGGCGGATTAAAACGGTGAATGCAACGATTCCTGCTCAACCGAATACTCTTTGCCGTGCAAAAGTGTTATTCCATGCAGCCACTTTTGACCTGTGTGCCTCCCCCTCACCTCATTCATTTCCATGAACCCGCTTTGACCTGCCAAACGGTAAGCCGGCTGCAAGCCGGCGCTCCGTTTCCCGTTGGAGCGCCAGCAATTCTCATTTTGGGAGCGCGGACTTCAGTCCGCTGCAACATCGCAAGCCA
>CALBIE010000460.1 GCA_937893495.1 uncultured Verrucomicrobiales bacterium
CACCGAGATTGGCGGCACCACGGGCGACATTGAGGGCCTGCCGTTCCTGGAAGCCATCCGGGAGTTTTTCCTCGATGTCGGTCCCACCAACGCGATTTTCATTCACGTCACATTCGTACCATTCATCAAAGCCGCCGGTGAGCTTAAAACCAAGCCAACCCAGCAATCCGTCGCCAAACTGCGCGAAATCGGTATCGCGCCGAACATCCTCGTCTGTCGTTGTGAACAACCACTCGATAAGGAACTGCGGCAGAAAATGTCCCTTTTCTGCAATGTGCCGTATGAAGCCGTGGTGGAGGAAAAGGACGTTGACCATTCCATCTACGAAGTACCGCTGATGCTGCAACGAGAGCGCCTCGACGACCTCGTCTGCAAACAGCTTCACCTCGACGTTCCGCCGGCAGACATGTCTCATTGGCAGGATATCATCCGCAAACTGATCGCCCCGCAACACCGAGTGCGCATCGGAGTGGTCGGCAAATACATCGAGCTGCAAGACGCCTACAAGTCCGTTTATGAAGCGATCATTCACGGTGGAATCGCCAACGATTGCGGCATCGCACTTGAAAAAGTGGATGCCGAAGACATCGAGAACGAAGGGCCGGACCGAATCCTCAAAGGGCTAAGCGGGATCCTCGTTCCCGGCGGTTTTGGCGAGCGCGGAACCGAAGGCAAGATCCTGGCCGCGCGTTATGCCCGCGAGAATAAGATTCCCTACCTCGGCCTTTGCCTCGGCATGCAGATAGCGTGCATTGAGTTCGCCCGCAATATTCTTGGACTGGACGGGGCGGATTCGACCGAGTTCGATGCCGACTCACCCCATCCCATCATCTGCCTGATGGACGAGCAGCACGAGGTGACCAACAAAGGAGGCACCATGCGGCTGGGTGCCCAGCCGTGCCAACTGGCGTCCGGATCGCGCGCGGCGCAACTCTACGGTGCCTTGGTGGTCAATGAACGCCATCGCCATCGATACGAATTCAACACCGTCTATCGGGAACGCTTTGAAGCAGCGGGCCTGCTCTTCAGTGGAACCTCGCCCGACAACAAACTGATGGAATTGATCGAGTTGAAGGATCACCCGTTCTACATGGCCTGCCAGTACCACCCGGAATTCAAAAGCAAGCCCAACGCGTCGCATCCGCTCTTCCGCGGTTTCATTTCCTCAGCCCTCCAGCTTCTGCACCAGAAACCTCTTTGACTGAGCCATGCCGGACGCGATCTTCGAGCCACTCGTCCGGGCCGCCCGGCTGCGGAACCTGAACTTCCTCGTCATTGGGGGTTACGCTGTCGCCGCTCACGGGTACCCGAGAACGACCTATGACATCGACATCGTCGTCTGCCACGACGAGATCGAGGCTTGGCGGGAAACCGTCATCCAATTGGGTTATCGCGAGATTCATCACGATAAAACGTTTGTTCAATTCAACCACCCGACAGATGCCCTCCTCAATCTGGACATCATGCACGTTTCCCGCGACACCTTCGACAAGATGCAGTCTGAGAAAAGAGACTTGGCTTCCGCAAATGAAAAAATCGGTGTCGTTTCTCTGAAGCATCTTGTCGCACTAAAATGTCACGCTGTCCGCCATGGATCCCCGTCCCGGAATATCAAGGATTTGACCGACCTGATCCATCTCATTGACAACAACAAACTCGACATCACCGGGCCAGAGTGGAGAGACTTGATCCGCTCCCATGGCGGAGACGACACCTATGAAAAACTCCGGCCAAAACAATAACGTGGCCGGCTCACCCGAGCTGGACCTCCCGGACTGGTCGGGCATGAAAGAGCGACCGTGTTTTGTCCATCCCGCCGAACATCTTAAGTGGATTCAGCGGGTGAAAGAATGGTTGGTATCCAACAACGCCTGGGTCGAGCCTCCGCGACCTCCCCGGGTCGAGGTTCCCTTTTCATTCATCGACAACTCGCCACCACAACACTGACCAACAGCCGGCTTCAATCCCGATTCAACACCGTCTCGAAGCGTCCTTTCAAACCTGTCAACCGTTGGCCGTCATGACTTATCCCGAGGCGATTGAGTATCTTTACTCCCTGGCGCGCTTCGGGATGAAACTCGGCCTTGAGAACACGCTTGGCCTGACCGCGCTCTGCGGTAATCCCGAGCATCGACTCAAGTTCGTCCACGTTGCCGGCACTAACGGTAAAGGCTCGACCTGCGCTGTCCTGGAAAGCGTTTATCGGGCGGCGGGATACCGAACCGGTCTGTTTACCTCGCCCCATCTGGTCAGTTTCCGAGAACGAATACAGGTCAACCGCGTTCTCATTCCAGAGGAGGATGTTGTCCGTCTGATCAACTTAATCCGCAAACGTATCAAGGCCAATGATCCCGACGAGAGTGCCGGGTTAAAGCCAACGTTTTTCGAATTCGTCACCGTGATGGCGTTGCTCTGGTTCGCGGAACAAAATTGCGACCTTGTTATTTGGGAGACTGGAATGGGAGGTCGATTGGATTCCACCAACATCGTTGTGCCCTTGGCTTCGGTCATTACCCCGATCGCTCTGGATCACCAGCAATGGCTGGGTACCTCGCTGGAGGAAATCGCCGCTGAGAAGGCTGGAATTATCAAGCCTGCTGTGCCGGTTGTTACCGGTCCCCAGACCCCAGAGGTAGCCCGAGTCCTCGACCAAACTGCTCGTCGATGTGGTTCCGGACTCGTTCACGCTGGCGATTCTTTGTCGTCCGAATACGAATCCCTCTTGTGCTCCCGCCTACCCGGCCAGCATCAACGGCAGAACGCCGCCATTGCGCTGGCAACTATTGAGATGTTGGCAGGTCAATTCCCAGTCTCCGAGTCCGCCAAACGGTTCGGACTCCAATCGGTGGAATGGCCAGGCCGACTGCAGCGCATCCAGAAAGATAAACAAACGGTCTTGCTTGATTGTGCGCACAACGATGCCGGTTTTGCCGCTCTGCTCAAGGCATTGCCCGCGTTGAATCTCACCCGCCCATCTGCCTTCATCGTGGGGCTGGCCGCCGACAAAGACGTCGCCTCAATTCTTCGGCGATTATCCGGCTGCGATGATGAATTTCATTTTGTCCCCCTGCCCATGGAACGATCCACTCCTCCCGAAACACTGGCTGGTATTCTCAAAGATTTCGCTCCGGATTCTTGCGTCCGGATTCACGGCTCGACGGCGGAAGCGTTGAAGGCAACCTGCATGCTTCGCTCGATTATCGTCACTGGTTCGTTTTTCCTGGCCGGCGAGGCGATGGAGGAACTGCAACTGATACCGGCGGGAGCGGCTTCCGAAAGAGGCCTGAATAACTGGCGGCGTTAAAACCTTTTGCTTGCAGTCAGGCCGACGCCGAAATCCAGCTTTCGATAATCCGGGATAGCCGGGGTATCGGATTCCTTCGCGTCGTACGTCATTGCCACCCGAGCGGTCAGCCAGGACGTCAGGTTGTAGAAAGCCGAAAAACCGACCGAATGCAGGTGGTCATCCCGATCAATCTGATGCGTATAATGCGTGAACACCGCCCGGTAAAACGGTTGCACGACGATCTTGGGCCCGAACATGTGCGTATAGGCCATCAATAAAACCTGCTCCAAGCGGTCCTGAGCGGCGATGTTCGGACTATCAGGCGACTCGCTGAGATGGTAATAGCTCTGGTAACTGAAGGTAAAAAAACGGGTCTCACTCAGATTGGCGTATTTGGTGAGTTCAAAACGTGGTGTCCAGTCACGATAGAATTCCCTATACGCTGAAAACGTCGGGATGTGATTCATCAACCGCACGTATTCAAGCCCGAAAACCACAGCCCAGGTTTCTTTAAAACTGTACTGCACATCAGCAAAGATGGCTTGCGAGTCGAAATCTACCACTCCGACTGCGGGCCCCGAACCAAGCAGGCCGTAATTAAAAAACTGGTGGCGAAACCCCAGGCGCGGCGAAAGTGCACCATCCTTGAACGGATAGGGATCGGGAGCCAGCGCCATAACTACGGTATGAGTCATCAACGTCGAGTCGTCTCCGTTTTCCGTCAGGGCAGTATTGGAGGTGTAGAATAACTGACTGTCCGCCGAAGCCATGAAGTATTTGCGCTTCTTTTTCTTGCGATTCATTTTCAGAATCGATTGCGGTCCGACATCCTCGTACTCGCCAGCGAACATCTCTGGAGCAAAACCTTCCAGTCCTGTTGCTTCTTTCTTGCCCAGCGTTTTGCGCTCCAAATCCTTCTGCCGCATGGCCTTTTCAGTCAGGCCGATGGCCGATTCCACCTGGGCATATATATTTGAGCCAATCCCTAGAATGGCTGCCCCTAATGCTAATGTTAATGGCAATCGAACGCGCATCGCGCCTCTTTTAACCGAAAACTGGCCTTTAAGGCAAAGGCGAAATGTTAATACCAGCTCCCACAGCAAACTGCGCCGGTTCCCCTCCGTAATTCACATTCTGGATAAAATTAACGTGTCCTGGCACTGAGGGAGCTCCCGTATTTGGATTGGGCGCCAGTTGTCCGATTTGCGAACGAAGGTTAACTGTCGTGCCCGCTGCAAAATTGAGATTCCACATATTGACCGTGCGTGCGTCCATGGCAATCGAGGTCAAACCGGAAAAAGAGGCTCCGTTCACATTGAGACTTTGCGCCGCCTGCATCATCACAGTGCTCGTGCTAAAACCCGTGTTCACCACCATCGCGTTGCCCGCCACCGACTTGAATTTCACATAACCGACGCTGGAGGGAGAGAATGTTCCGCCGCTCGTTTCGAGATCCGAGTTTGCGTTCACCGTCACCGAACCGTTCTGGTTGAACACGCTCACGTTGTTCAGCGCCATGGTCGATCCTGAAGCCAGCGTCACATTCCCGACCCCAACCGCATTGATTTGAGTGTTGGGATCGATCGTCAAACCCTGCCTCCCCGCCAACGTCGTGTTGAAAGGAAGGGTCGTGGGTGTCCCTGGACCGGCAGCCACCGGAGTGGGGCTGCTGGCAAACAAAGAAAAGTTGTGCGTACTCGATGCCGGTTGTCGCGCTGATACGGTCGCCAACGCCGTGTTGGCCTTGATTGCCAGTGTCCCCTTAGCCAGAACTCCAAAATTACCTCCAGCTCCGGTGTATGGCCCGAAATTAATTCCGTTTCCTGTGAATGTCGCGTTGTTAGCCAGGAAACCGTTGTTAATCGTCCCGGTTACACTTGGAACCGGGTTGATCGGACTAGCAAACACGCGACTGCCGTTCAGCGTTGTTCCGGCCTGTGTCACGTCAGTGTCGAGCGCCCTTTGTTGTGCCGATCGGGTATCACTTACGGTTTGCTCAATGAACTCCGATTTGACAACCTGCACCTCGTCTTCATCCGCCTTCTGTCCCACGAGCAATCCGGTGTCTTCCGCCTGACCGGACTCAATCAGCTTGACCTGCTTTTCCACCTCTTGATCGATTGTAGCCTTTGACGGCAATTCCTCCTCAAATCCTTGCACGAGCTTGGAACCCTCAACCAGTTTCTCAAGGTTGACATCGAGGGTGGGCCCGAACCCTTTTTCACCAGGCAGCACGAAAGTGACCTGCCCACTGTCCAATTGCCGAAAGTCGCCATTCGGTAGCTGAATCTGGCAACGACCCTCCAGCACGATGGATTTGAATCCCCCATCAATTGTCGCGGTAATCATGATAGTCGTTCCGAGCACAGATGCCGAGGCGGCCTTGGTGCGAATCGTACCTCCGCCTTTTCCCTTCGGTGAATGGAAAAGCAGGCTGCCTCGTTGCAAATTTACTTCCCTTCCCCGGCGAGCGAAGGAAAAAATGGTGTTGGATCCAACTCGAGTGATCGTATCGTCGGGTGCCCGCAGCTCGGCTAACGATCGTGGACCAGTCTGAACAAGATCTGGTGTAAGAAACTCCAAATCTACCTTAGCCTCAGCAATGCCCTTGGTCGAAGAAGAGATAATCTTAACCTGATTGACGACCTGCGTGAATCTAGCCTTCGTCAGGTCGGCCGGGTAGCCGGTCACCGTTAGAAGAACCGCTGTAGAAGTTAGTATCAGCTTGTTCATGGTCACATCCTTTCCCTTGACGTAAGGAAACGACAGGGCCGAATATCAGCCATCGAACCCGCTGCGGCAAGCCCAAATCAGTTGTTTTAATGAAAGAATCACGCGTTTTTAAATCGGTGGTCGTTGCCGCTATCTGCCTTGCCTCCACTTTGCTGGTTTACGCCTGGACCGGCACGTTCAAGCCCTTCGTCAAATGGGAAAACGATGCGATCAATTTCCGTCTCACCCACGGTCGAGTGACCCCGGTCAACACGAACATCGCCTTCATCGGCATTGATAAACCGTCGTACAGTGGCGATTTCTTTGACGAAGCATATCTCAAAAAACAAACTCCCGATGATCAGTACTTCATGCAACTTTTGCGGGGAAACTATCCCTGGACCCGGGAAATCTGGGCGGCGCTGATCGAGAAGGTAATGGGCGCGGGTGCCAAAGGAGTCATTCTTGACATCGTTTTTGCGACCGAAGGTGTCGGAGATGCCGAGTTCAAGGCCGCAATAAAAAAATACTCCCCTAATGTCGTGATTGGATGCGCAATTGAGGAAAATGTGGAGCAAGTGTCATTCGCCACGCCCAATGCTTCGATTATCGATCCTGACGATTTTGGTTCAACGCTTGAGGATCTACACGTGGGATTCGTCACTATTGATCGAGAACCCGACGGGAAAGTCAAACGGGGACGGTATGTTTTTACGATGGCAGACATTTACCGGAAACTGCTACCACCCGCCATGGCGGACCAGGTGGGCGGAGACGATGTCATTCTCAAGTCCCTTTCGGCTCGCGCCATAGATGCGCTGGGTCTAGGTGCGAATCTTCCCCCTCTTTCACATCAACCTTTAATTCGTTACACAGGACCACCAAATGAGATGTTTAAGCAGATATCTCTAAAACGTCTCTTCGATCCTCGGGAATGGGAGTCTCAATTTGACAGTGGAAAGTTCTTCAAGGACAAGATCGTCCTGGTCGGTCCTACGGCTAACTTATTTCACGACATTCATCCTACTCCATGGGATTACCCTCATGAATCGATGATGCTGGGTCCCGAAATCCATATCAATTTCCTTAATGCTGCTATCCACAACGAGTTTATCTCCGAGACCAACCCCGAAACCGACAAGCTCATCGTCGCCTGTTCGGGGATCGTTGTAATCCTCCTCGGACTTGGAATTGTTCGCCCTGGTTTTCGGTTTCTCTTGGGCGTGCTTTTGAGCATGGGATACCTTTGGTATCTTCTTCGGCTCTACGACAACGAAAACCTGATGGTCGGCGCGGCTGTTACTCCCGTGCTTCTGATTAATTCCAATAGTGTCATCCTCCTTATTTACGAATACGTGCTTGAGAAAGTGGGGCGTATGAAGCTCAAGATGACGATGAATTTCTATTTCTCACCCAAGGTGCTTGACGAGGTCTTGAAGAACCCTGGATCCACCGATGCGCAAGCGGCTGAAGTTACCCTCTTGCTGACCGATCTTCGCAATTCCACGCCGCTCGCCGAACAACTTGGCCCGCAGGGGATGTTCACTCTGTTGAACCAGATTTTCGAAGCTCAAACGGAGGAAATTATGGAAGAGGAAGGCAGCCTTGAACACTTCCTAGGGGATCAGTTCCTCAGCTATTGGGGCGCCCCCCAACCGCAACCTGACGGCACCAACCAGGCTCTCCGCGCTGCCCGCAGGCTCATCATCGCGATGGAAGAGGTTAAGAAGAAACAGAAGCCCGAGGTTTTCAAACTCTTTGGCTACGGTGTTGCCATCCATTGCGGAAGCGTGCTGTTTGGCAATAAGGGTTCCGCCAAGCGAATGGATTTCGGCCTGGTCGGCGACTCAGTCAATGAAGCCGCGCGAATCGAAGCTCTGACTAAATACTACGGTATTCAGTTACTCATTTCGCAAGAGGCGTTCGACAATATTGATGACCCGGGACGATACCGCCTGGTTGATCGCACTATCGTCAAAGGTAAAAGCGAGCCCGTGGTGCTCTATGAATTGGAGTGCTGCAAGACTATCGCTGAATTTGATCAGTTGAAAAAAGACTATGACGAAGCGTTCATGATTTACGGTGAAGGACGCTTTGAGGAAGCTCTTCCGCTGTTTCAGAAGCTGATCGACACCTACGACGACGGTCCCAGCAAACAGATGATCGAGCGTTGTCGTTCCCTTATCGAGGAACCCAATCCGGACTGGAAAGGCGTCTGGAAGATGGAGAGCAAGTGAGCAGCGCCACACACCCACCAACTGCTCAGCCTGCGGCAAAAGCCTCCAGCACCTCTTTGCGTTCCACTACTGGCCTGCTGTGATCTGAATCTATTCCTGACTGATCTCGCCCCCGTTGATTAGCTCATCCTCATCGGCATCAACACGTAGAGGAATGGGCCGTTAATCCGCATCAGCCCCGGACTCAGTTCATCGTTCAATTCGATAAAAACTTCGTCCACGTCCAGCACTTTCAAGGGGTCCATCATGTAGCCCGGGTTGAACGCTATTGAAATATCGGGCCCTTTGTAATTGATCGCGATGCTTTCCCTTCCTTCACCAACTTCGGGAGTGTTGGCGGTGATGGCGAGATTGTTCTTCGCGAAAGTCAACTTGACCGAGTTGGACTTGTCGTTGGTCATGATCTCCGCCCGGCGCAGCGCCTGAAGGAGTTCTTCCCGCCCCAAGGGTACTCGCTCCTTAGTTTCCGTAGGAATAACCTGTTTGTAATTCGGGTAGTTTCCTTCAACGAGTTTCGACATCAGGAGAATCGAATGGTCGTCTTCGCCCTTGATCAGAAACGAGACCTGATTCTCGGTAAACTTGAGTTCCACTTCGCCCGTGTTCTGCAGCAATCGATTCAACTCGCTCACGGCCTTGGTCGGAACGATGATATCACCTATCGCTGCACTCTCCGTCGTCAATTCTTCCTCGGACATGGCCAGCCGTCGGCCATCTGTCGCTACCATGGTCAGTTTATCCGCCTGGAAGCTCATGAACACGCCATTCAACACGTACCGCGACTCGTCCATAGAGATGGCGATGGATGTTTTCTTCAGCATCGCCCGAATCTTTTCCTGCGGCAGCGTGACGGTCGAAGTTTCGCCAAATTTCGGCATCGGTGGAAATTCCTCCGCGGAAATACCGTTTATTTTGTAGAACGACGACCCAGCTTGCAGCGATGTGACGTTTTTACCATCCGTCGAAATCTCCACTTCGCTCGCCTGTAGTTCCCGCACGATGCTGAAAAACCGCTTAACGGGAATGGTGGTTGCGCCTTCTTCTTTCACGTCGGCTTCAACCGCGCTGGAGACCGTTACGTCCAGATCGGTTGCGGTCAATTGCAGCTTGTCTCCTATCGCCTGCACGAGGACGTTGGAGAGAATCGGTAGCGTCGTACGCGTGCTGACGACATTTTGCACCGCCTGCAGACCTGCCATCAATTGGTCTTTGGCTATCGTGAATTTCATTGGGGTTACTAGTACTTGGATTCTTTTAAAAGAAATCCAGTCTTATTAAGAGCTGTGAATAAGCAAAACAAGGGACGATGTCAAGCTGCCAGCGGGCTTAAACCCT